>NZ_RCNZ01000100.1:0-59752 GCF_004307525.1 Pseudomonas sp. Sample_21
GGGGTGGGGTGGTTTCAATGGGGCGGTTGTGTTTCTGCGTGTGTGTTCAGGTTTGCAAAGTTTTTGACCTTGTTAACCTTGGCGGGCTTTGGGCGGTGGCGAGATCCTTCAGGTCGGCACGGGTGCCTATTGGAATCTAACAATGTCTGTGCATAAATAGCAAAAAACGCTAGTGTTGGTTAGCTTTAACTATTAAATGGAGTTTTGATGGATCCCTATCGTAATCCGTTCGCCCCCGGGGCTGGTTTTCCACCACCGGAGCTTGCTGGCCGAGACCCTGTTCTCGAAATGGCTCGGATTTCCTGCGGCCGAGCAGTGAGGGGCAAACCTGCACGGTCGCTGATGCTCCTTGGCCTTCGTGGAGTGGGCAAGACGGTACTCCTGAATGAGATCGGCAATATCGCCAGACAAGAGGGAATGCTCGTTTCCCAGCTCGAAGCTCCGGAGAAAAATACACTTTCCACTCTTCTTTACCCTGAACTGCGACGCGTATTGCGTTCACTGTCGGGATTCGAAGGAGCAAAGCAAATTGCCAGCCGGGGTATGAGCGCCCTGCGCAATTTTGCCTCGATATTTAAAATCGACATCGGTGGCGTTGAGGTAGGCGTTGAGGGTGAAGAACCTGGGCTCGCTGATAGCGGCGATCTGCAACATGATCTTCCAGACCTGTTCGGTGTGATTGGCGAGGGCGCTAAAGCCGCTGGCAAGGGATGGGTGCTGCTCATCGACGAGGTTCAGTACCTCTCGGAAGGCGATCTGTCGGCACTTATCGTTGCGATGCATCGAATGGCCCAGCGCGGGTTGCCTGTGGTTTTGGTTGGGGCAGGACTACCACAGGTTGCCAAATTGGCTGGTGAGGCGAAGTCCTATGCAGAGCGACTTTTCCTCTACCCGCCTGTAGGCGCGCTGGACGAAGAAGCAGCAAAACTTGCTGTTCGAAAACCCGTCGAGGAGGAGGAGCAGACGATCGAAGACGCTGCCCTCCAAGTCATTGTCGCGCGAACGAGGGGTTATCCGTTTTTTCTGCAGGAATGGGGTTCAACTTCATGGGATGTTGCTGCCGGCCCCATGATCACGCTCGCTGATGTCGAACGCGCTTATCCAGAGACTATCGCCGGACTCGATGCCGGCTTCTTCAAGGTTCGTTATGACCGGCTTACCAAAGCCGAGATCCAGTTTGTGATGGCGATGGCCGCCCTTGGTGATGGCCCCTATCCTATGGCAGGTATCGCCAAGGTGATGGACCGTGATCAATCATCGCTGGGCCCGGCCCGGGCCAATATCATTTCCAAAGGTATGATCTACAGCACCGACCATGGTTACCTTGATTTCACCGTTCCTCTTTTCGCGGAATACCTTCGTCGTCGTGGCGAATGAAAATCAGTGGTAGCGCCTTATGTAGTCAGCCGCCGAATTCTTTCCGAAAGTTCTGCCCCGCTTACCTGCCGGTACGCATGGATCAAGAGCATGGGCAGTACTCGATCTTGCGCTCATTGTGGAGCTGCCGAAGGCTGCGATCTTTTGATTTTGATTTTCTGTGGGAGCGAGCCTGCTCGCGAAGGCGGCCTGAATTTGACTAGGTTCCTGGAGTGAATGTAGGTTCTGACCAACGGTTGTATTGATGTCGTATATAGCCCGATCAGGATTCGGATTCGAGAAAGCTCATACCCGGGACGGTAATTTCACTATCGATTTTGATACGCAAGCTGATCATTACAAGATGTCTTTCCATGCGGTTGTTAATGATCCAGTTGCCGGCGACATAGACATTCTCGGGAGCTTTGACCTGCGTATGTAGTAGATATCCTGCAGCCTCGATGTATTGCAACCCGTGGCAGAAGTCACTCCTCTATCAATACGCTCCGCTCGGAGTGTTCCTCGTGCCTGAGGTGTATTGGCAACTGACGATTCTTGACTCGCTGTATCGATACAAGGCGGCCAGTCTGGATTTTTCGCAAACATCCATGACCTGCTCAAATTGCTCGGCAGTTGCCTCGACGCGCCACTGTAGTGTTTGGCCTGTCTGACAATTGGATGCGGCAGGCGTGATGTTCATGGATTTCAATTCATTGAGCGCTGCACTACAGTCGTTTGCCTGCTCTGCGTTATTGTCAGCCTGCGCAGGGAGCCAGGCACTGAGTGCGAATATGGCAGCCGGCAGGGCGATACGCAGTTTCGAATAAAGGCTCATACAGAAGGTCCCCACAACCAGCGTTGTCAGATCGGCCACGTCAGTCCCTGAACCACAAAGAATCCATTACAGGTGAGTTCCCGCGTGTCATTCGTGTGCTGTGCTTTGCCGGAAAATTTGTAATCTTTGAGGTCGTATCGGTACACGAAGTTACTGATTTGGGTTACCGCGATAATTGAAGACGTTGTCGTTTCAAATTCATAGGGACGAGGATCGGCTCGGTCTATGACAATCGTTTCTGAATAGCGCAAAGGGGAAGGATCCTGCGGGTAGCGAAGCGAGATGGAGATGATTCGCGCGCCCGACAAGCCGTCGTTGTGGCGAAAAGAAAAGTCGTATCCCCCTAATGCGTTGATGGAAATGGATGTGCTTGAAGTGCTGTAGCTGGTCAAGTCCAGATAATTACCGCTGATGGTGCCTTTGACATCAGTTTCAATAGAGCCGAACGCGAAGACGGCGTTGGGTACGTTTGGGTTTGCCATGAGAGCTGCCTCTGTATGATCCGAATAATGAAGAGGCAAGTCTGGGTAAAAGCGTGAACGCTGTGAACTGTAATACCTGACAGTTTTTTATTCTTGTTCGCGATAGTTATTCAGGCACAGCGCATTTTCCGAACGCTACCGACCCGCCTGTCGGAAAACTCCGGCGCATTGATCAGCGCCTGCAGGACGAACCTGTTCACAACCGCTTCCACAGGTTTATTCATTGCCTGCCAGGTTGCGCTCACAAAAAAAGGCGATGTCCCTCACGGAACATCGCCTTTTCATTACCGCCAGCTAACGCTTATTCCGGCAGCTTGTACGCAATGATGTAGTCACCCATCTTGGTGCCCAGCGAGCCGTGACCGCCAACAACGAGCAGCACGTATTGCTTGCCGTCCTTGCCGGTGTAGGTCATCGGAGTCGCTTGGCCGCCTGCTGGCAGGCGCGATTTCCACAGCTCTTTACCGGTATTCACGTCATAGGCGCGCAGGTACTGGTCGAGGGTGCCGCTGAGGAAGCCGACGCCGCCGGCGGTAACCATCGAGCCGCCCATGCTCGGTACGCCGAGGGTGAAGCCGATCGGGATTGGCGAGCTGTCGCGGCTGGTGCCGTTCTTGCGTTTCCACACGACTTTGCCGGTGGTCAGGTCGATACCGGCGACGTAGCCCCAGGCCGGGGCCTGGCACGGTACGCCCAGTGGCGACATGAACGGGTGCATGATCACCGCGTATGGCGCGCCGGTGTTCGGCTGCACGCCCGAGGTTTCGCTCTCGCGCTTGCTGCCGGCTTCGACTTGCTCGCGTGGGACCATTTTCGAGACGAAGGCCATGTAGTTCGGGCTGGTGAACAGCAGCTGGCGAACCGGATCGACCGAGACGCCGCCCCAGTTGAACACGCCGACGTTACCCGGATAGATCAGGCTGCCCTGTTCCGATGGCGGGGTGTATTGGCCTTCGTAACGCAGTTCCTTGAATTGGATACGGCACAGCATCTGGTCGAACGGGCTGGCGCCCCACATGGCTTTTTCGGTCAGTTCCGGGGCCAGCAGGTTGAGGTCCGAACGGGCCTGGGTCGGTGCGGTGTGGTCGCCTTTGACAGCGCCTTGCGGTACCGGGATTTCCTTGATCGGAATGATCGGCGTGCCGTCACGACGGTCGAGGACGTACAGGCTGCCCTGTTTGGTCGGGGCGATCAGCGCAGGTTTCACGCCGTCGGCGGTTTTCATGTCGAGCAGGGTAGGCTGGCTGCCGACGTCCATATCCCACAGGTCATGGTGGGTGAACTGGTAGTTCCAGCGCACTTTACCGGTGGCCAGGTCCAGGGCAACGAGGCCGGCGCTGAATTTCTCGGCGCCCGGGGTGCGGTTGCCGCCCCATTGGTCCGGGGTCTGGTTGCCCAGTGGCAGGTAGACCATGCCGAGTTTTTCATCGACGCTGGCCAGCGACCACATGTTCGCCGAGTTGCGGCTGTAGGTTTCGCCCGGGGCCAGAGGCTCGGTGGCGTCCGGCTTGTCGCTGTCCCAGTTCCACACCAGGTGACCGTCGCGCACGTCGAAGGCGCGGATCACGCCCGATGGCTCGTTGGTCGATTCGTTGTCGGTGACGTGACCGCCCATGATCACCAGATCACGGGTAATCGCCGCTGGCGAGGTGGAGTAGTAGCCACCAGCGGTGAACGGGCCGATGCCTTGGGTCAGGTCAACCACGCCGTTGGTGCCGAAGCCTTCGCAGATCTTGCCGGTGTCGGCGTTCAACGCAATCAGGCGGGCATCAGCGGTTGGCAGGTACAGACGACGCGGGCAGGCCTGAGCAACGGCCTGGCCGGCTTCGGAGATGACAGCGGAACCGGCGTTTTCAGACTTGGCATAGGCGGCTTCGTCGTAATACGAAACGCCACGGCAAGTCATGTGGGCGAAGCCCTTGAAGCCGACCGGGCTCTTGATCTGTGGATCGAAGCGCCAGATTTCCTTGCCGGTGTCCGGGTCCAGCGCCAGCACTTTGCTGTGCGCGGTGCAGGCGTAGACCATGCCGTTGGCTTTGAGCGGGGTGTTTTCGTTGGTCAGCTCGACCGGGTCATCGGCAGTTGGCAGGTCGCCGGTCTGGATCCGCCAGGCTTCCTGCAGCTTGCCGACGTTTTCCGGGGTGATCTGCTTGAGCGGCGAGTAACGGTCACCGAACTCGGTGCGACCGTACGCCTGCCAGTCGCCGTCCGGCATGGCCGGTGCGGTGCTGGTCATGTCCGCGCTGTCGCGGCCCAGTTCGCCGAAGGTCTCGCCCGGGTGGGTGAAGAGGCTGGCCAGAGCGGTAACGCCGGCCAGGATCACTGCGACGGTCAGACCGCCAGTGCCGATTTTCGCCGGGCCGTTGAGCAGCAGCGGACGACGGAACCACGGCAGCAGCATCACGAAACCGAGGACAAACCACAGCGCCAGACGCGGCACCAGTTGCCACCAGTCCAGACCGACTTCCCACAATGCCCACACCGTGCTGGCAAACAGCACGATGGCGTACAGGCCCAGCGCCGCGCGGCGGCGCATCAGCAGCAGGATGCCGCTCAGCGCGATGCCGATACCGGCCAGCAGATAGTAAAGCGAGCCGCCGAGCATGCTCAGCTTGACTCCCCCGGCCAGCATGGCCAGGCCCATCAGTAGAAGCAGGATGCCGAGCAGGCCCGGTAGCAGACGGCCCCGACTCGAAGCACTTTCGGTGCTCATAGTGTGATTCTCCGTGACGTTTATGTAGTCCCGCGCTGTAGTCACTTTAGATGACGATTTGGCGCAGGCATGGTTCAGATAAAAACTTGTTCGGCTAACGAAATGCATTCCTGTGGGAGCGAGCCTGCTCGCGAAAGCGGTGTATCAGGCAACACTGCAGCGACTGACAGGCCGCCTTCGCGAGCAGGCTCGCTCCCACAGGGATTAGCTGTGATCTTTAGAACGACGACTGGATCTTGATTCCGCCGATCAGGGCGTCGTCGACGTCGTTCACGCCACCGGGGTGGCGGATGTATTGCAGGTTCGGGCGTACGGTCAGCCAGTTGGTCACGTGCACGCCGTAATACAGCTCGGCGCTGTATTCGGTGTCCTGCGGTGGCAGGAACGCCGGATTGTCGTAGTCGTAGACGGCGTTGGCGCGGTTGGTCATTTCGGCGTTCTTGCGATAGGCCGGGTTGACGTGCACACGAGCGAGGGCAAAACCGATGTCGTCCTTGGCGCGGGCATCGAACGGACCTTTGTAGGTCAGGCCGGCCTGCACGTAGTTGTCGATGGCGTTGGTTTTCTTGTCATGCATCGTCGCGTTGGCGAACAGGCTCAAACCGCGCGAGTGGTCGCTGGCGATGCTGGTGACCTGCTGCTGCACGCCCAGCCATACGCCGTGCTTGCTCGACGCGCTGCGGTAGGCTTCGCCGCTCAGCGCTGCCGGTTGGTCATTGCGGTCTTTATATACGTCAGAAGCCTTGGCATTGCTGTAGTAGTAACCGGCGCGGTATTCGCCCGGCAGGCCGTTGAGCTTCGGCGTCCACACCAGTTCGACCGGCAGGATCGCGCCCTGGGTGCCGCTGCCGCTGAGTTTGAAACCGTTGCCGCGATCGAGGTTCGACGGGTTCTGCTCGTAGGCGCCGATCTGCGCATACAGCTCGGGCGTCAGGTGATATTTGACCCGCAGCGCCCACTGGCTGACCGGCCAGTTGTACCAGATGCCGCCGACCCAGTTGCCGACCTGCGAGCCGCAGAAAGCGAGGTTCTGGAAGTCACAAGGGAAGCTGTTGAAGTCTTCGCCTTCGCCGAAGCGGCCGACCTTGATGTCGAGTTTCTGATCGAAGAATTTCTGCTGGTACCACATCTGCGTCAGGCGCGTGGTCTGGCCACGGCCCCAGACTTCCTGGGCGGAAGTGAAGCCGCCAACGCGTGGATCGTTGATGCGGTCGTTGCTGATGTTGTTGCCGCTGCGTTTGGTGATGGTCAGTTGAAATTCGGCGTCGTTCCAACCGAGGATCTTCTGCAGATCCAGATGGGTGCCGAGGCCGAACTGGTCGCTGTAGCGGGCAGTGCGGTCGTGATCGTAACCGCCGTGCAGGTTGCTGCCCATTTCGCCGGTGTAATCGAGTTTGAAGTCGTAGCCTTTTTCCGCAAGTTCTGTGCGCGTGCCGTTCCAGTCACCGAGCATGTACGGTGATTCACTGTCGAAGGCCGGCGCCGCGTGGGCACAGGTCGCCAAGCCAAGGGCGGTGCAGCCGCCAAGGGTGCGCAGGGCAGAGATAGCGCTGTCTCGGGAGAAGGAAAAGTCAGGCATGAAGAAGTCTTTTTTTGATGTTTTTCGAGTGCAGGCCGAGCGCTTCAGATTGTCGCAGGCAGTTAAGCGTTTCAGCGGAAGGGCGGCAGGATAATGATCTGTAACAAATTGAGAAAGCGCTTTTGCAGACATGCAGCGTTTCGGATTCGGTAACAGTGCGGCAAACGGGCGCATTGTGAGCCGGGCCACAGCCTGCGATCTTCCCGGGTTGGCCTACATTTGCAGGAAGGCCTTCCACCTGCTCTGCCCCTCGGCTAAGGTGCGCGGCTTCTGCATATCACTTCGCCCAAAGGCCCGGCATGAACGAACAATCCCCCGATCCGCTGCACGGCGTGACCCTCGAACAGATCCTCAATGCACTGGTGACTCACTACGAATGGTCGGGGCTGGCCGAGCGTATCGACATCCGTTGTTTCAAGAGCGATCCGAGCATCAAGTCGAGCCTGACCTTCCTGCGTAAAACCCCATGGGCGCGGGAAAAGGTCGAGCGCCTGTACGTGAAGCTGATGCGCACCAAGCGACCGCTCTGAGATGGACAGCGTGAGGCGCCGACGCCTGATCACCGGCCTGGCCGTGTTGGGCTGGGCGGGGCTGGCAATTCAGCTGTACCTGATCTTCTTCGCACGATTGAGCATCGGCGCCAGCCTGCTGGGCGGGCTGGTGAGTTTCTTCAGCTACTTCACCATATTGACCAACACCCTGGTGGCGACGGTGCTGACCTGCGCGGTCACCGAGCGCGAATCCGCCGCGCGGCGCTGGTTTCTGCAACCGTGGGTCAGCAGCGGGATCGCGGTGAGCATCGCCGTCGTCGGTCTGGCCTACAGCATCCTGCTGCGGCACTTGTGGCACCCCGAAGGCTGGCAGTTTGTTGCCGACGAATTGCTCCACGACGTCATGCCATTGCTGTTTCTCGGCTATTGGTGGTGCTGCGTCCCCAAAGGCACGTTGCGCCTCTGGCACTTGCCGCTGTGGCTGACCTATCCGCTGGTGTATTTCATCTACGCCTTGCTGCGCGGGCATCTGCTCGGCGCCTATGCGTATCCGTTCATTGATGTGGCGGTGTTGGGATATCCACAGGTGCTGGCGAATGCCGGGGGGATATTGGTGGGGTTTGTGTTGGTGGGGTTGCTGATTATCGGTCTCGACCGCAGATTGTCCGCACGAAGTTGATATTCAATGTGGGAGCGAGCTTGCTCGCGAATGCGGTGTATCAGTTTGCATGGATGTTGACTGACACACCGCTTTCGCGAGCAAGCTCGCTCCCACAGGGGAATTGTGGTCAGAGGAAAATCACTCCTCGTCAGAGCCCTCGGCGCGCCAGTAGCCGACAGCCTTGATGAACTGTTCATCGAGCCCATGCTCATCGATCAGCACCCGGCGGATCTGCCGTGAGACCTTGGTTTCGGTCGCCACCCACGCGTACAGATTGCCCTTGGGCACCTGCAATTGCTTGACGGTAGCCAGCAGGTTGTCCTTGCCGCCTTCGCGCAGCACCCAGATCACATTGAACTGCGCCGCGCTTTGCAGCACTTGCTGCTCGGCACCGTTTTCCACTTCGATCACCACCAGCGCCCGGCGATTTGCCGCCAGACCTTCGAGGCGGCGGGCGATGGCGGGGAGGGCGGTTTCGTCGCCGATCAGCAGGTAGCTGTCGAAGATGTCCGGCACGATCATCGAACCGCGCGGCCCGCCGATATGCAGGAACTGCCCCGGTTGCGCCTGCTCCGCCCAAGTCGAGGCAGGGCCGTCGCCGTGCAGGACGAAATCGATGTCCAGCTCCATTTTTTCCAGATCGTAACGACGCGGCGTGTAGTCGCGCATCTCGGGCATCGGTCCGTTGTCCTTGCCGGCGCCGAGTTGCAGGGTTTCCAGCGCGGCGGCCTGTTCGGCGTTCTGCGGGAACAGCAGTTTGACGTGATCGTCCGTGCCCAGGCTGATGAACCCGGCCAGTTCCGGCCCGCCGAGGGTGATGCGGCGCATGCGCGGGGTCAGGTCGGCGACGCGCAGCACTTCAAGCTTGCGCCGTTTGATTTCGTGCATCACGCGGTGAATGGTTTGAGTATCGACTGCAGTCATTCGGCTTTCTCCGTGGCAGGTTGAACGGCAGGGCCGTCGACGATGGCTTTGGCGGTGTCGTTGAGCAGGTCGCGCACGCGCAGGATTTCCTCGGCGCTCCAGCGCCCGTGGTGCAGCTGCAAGGCATGGCGCAGGTTGTGCACCGCTTCGTGGATTTCCGGCGGGCGATCATGGCCGCGC
Source organism: Pseudomonas sp. Sample_21 (assembly GCF_004307525.1). Taxonomy (NCBI): domain Bacteria; kingdom Pseudomonadati; phylum Pseudomonadota; class Gammaproteobacteria; order Pseudomonadales; family Pseudomonadaceae; genus Pseudomonas; species Pseudomonas sp. Sample_21. The sequence continues at coordinate 9,222 of NZ_RCNZ01000100.1, forward strand.
AGCGAGCGCTTGCTGACGTCGATGCGCATGCGTACACCGTCGAGCGCCACCGCTTGTTCACTTAAAGACAAACGACCGGCGTCGGTGACGCTGTAACGCTTTTTGCCGGCCTCGGCATCACCGGCGATCAGATCGCTCTCTTCCAGAAAGGTCAGGGTCGGGTAGATCACCCCGGGGCTGGGGCTGTAGGCGCCGTCGAACATGCCTTCGATCTGGCGGATCAGGTCGTAACCGTGGCAGGGCTGCTCGGCGATCAGCGCCAGCAACAGCAATTTCAAGTCGCCGGGGGCGAAGACTCGCGGGCCGCGGCCGCCGCGTTCGCGACCGGGGCGCTTCTCGAAGCCGTCGCGGCCATCGCCATGCTCGCGGTGGGGGGAATGATGGTCTCTCATTTCGCTTCTCTCTCGTCGTATTTAGATACAACTTAAGATATATCTTAAGCGCTGTGCAAGACGTTTTTAGCCTCTGGCGACGCTCGACGGACGAGCGGTCAGCGTGAAAAAAGCCACAAAACTCTTCCCGATCAAAAAATAAAAAGGGGTGACCTCAAAGTTAAAGTTATCGCTCTAGTTGTGCTTGAGTATATATTCTAATTTCTCGCAAGTTGCCGCGTTAAAGCGGCTAAGTTGCTGTATGGTTTTTTGCCTGTAACTGTGTGTAGGGCGCAACTTACAGCGGATGTTGCAAGTATCTGTTTTTTGTTCTTTTTTCTGGCGGGGTGTGGGGTTGTTTAACTACGAGTTTGTCGGAAGTTGCCTGCTTACATTCCAGAGGTAACAGTCGATGATGCCCGGCATTGAAAGTTCAAGTTGCTTCAGCGGTCGACGAGCAAAAGGTTATGAACTTTCAATGACACCCCCTTATATAAAGCAAACAGGTACTGAACGATGTTCAAGAAATTCGCAATCGCTGCTCCACTGGCTCTTCTGGCAATGTCCTCCACTGCCTTCGCTGCGGGCGAGGCGTCGCACTCCATCAGTCTTGTCGCCACAGTGCCAACCACCAGCTTCTTTGTGGTGCCGGTCGACCCTGATCTGGTCAACAAGGACCAGGACATGAGCTACAACCCTGCCACCGGCAAAATGACCGAGGTCAAAGGTTACTTCGACGTACGTAACACTGACGGCTCCGTTCACGCCAGCCTCAATGGCATCCCTATGCTGCAATCGGGTGTCGATCAGATTGCCCTGGACGTTGAATTCAACGGCAAGATTCTTACCCAAGTGCCACAAATGGTTGTGGGTGAAGATGAATCCGACAGTAGCTACCGCGCATTGCTGAAAATCGCTCCGCGTGCCAGCTCCACATACGCGCCGGGTGATTACACCGGAACTATTGCAATGGTTTTCGATGCGGTACCTCCGGTCGGTTCGCGCTGATCGCATGATCGCCTGCTAGACGCCCACCTTCGCCGTGGGTTTGACCGACGGGGCAAACATCCGTGTTTGCCCCGACGGACTTTCATTGTCTGAAAATCAGAGTACGAGTTCATGTTCCCGATGACACCCATCGCGGCTGCGCTTGCGCTGTTGTTCTGTGCCAGCGCAGTCATGGCTTCCGACGCCACCGGTACCACGCCACGCAGTTTGCTGGCGCAGGCCAAAGGCTTGCCGGCGGATTTCGAGGAGCATTTTTTCGATGTACCGCTGGCGGTGCGGGTCGAAGTCGATCAGCAGCCGCTGGGCGAAGCCATGGTGGTGCTGTCGCGAGATGACCGCATCACGCTTCTCGAATTCACCGATACCAGCGAAAACCGCTTTGGCCCGGCCGAGCGGGAAAAGTGGGCGAGCTACCTCAAACCCGGTGTGCCTCTGGGCGCGTGCCGCGGTTCATGTCCCGATCAGTTTCTGGCGGTGCACTACAACCTGCAAAGTTCGCTGGTTTCGATCCTCACTGAAAATGCCGAGCGCGATGTTCAGGCCAAGCGTTATTACGAGCAACCCGACGGCGGCAGTCGTGGCCTGATGGTGCGCAATCAACTCAATCTCAATGGCGGCCAGGATCAGGATCTGGGTGGGCGCTTCGGCCTGGAAGCCAGTTCCAGTCTGGGCAACTGGAGCCAGACCCTCAACCTGCAAATGGCCCGGCTCGGCGGTCCTGATACCAAGCTGTATCACGCCGTGCATGAACTGCACACCCAGCGCGAACTGCAAGGCAGTTTCTTTCGCCTGGGCTATTTCACCCCCAATTCCGAAGGGCTGATGCGTCAGCCGCGCACGTTCGGCACCAGCCCCGACACCGCTGTAGGCCTCATGTATGGCAGCTCCGACAGCCTGGCGATCAACACGCCGATGCCGAGCGTGTATCCGATCTACGTGACCGCCAATCGTCAGGGGGCGGTGGAAATCTGGCGCAATGGTTTGCTGATCAACACGCAATCGGTGCCCGCCGGTCTGCAGTCGCTCGATACGCGGCCGCTGCCGGGTGGCATTTACGAGGTGGAGGTTCGCCTGATCGAGGACGGCCAGATCACCTCCACCACGCAGGAACTGGTCTACAAGCCGAGCAACTGGCGCAACCTCGATGAGCGCTGGCGCTACAACGTATTTGCCGGCGAAGAAAGCAAACTGTTGAGTAACTGGGACAAGCAAAGCAGTGGCAGCCCGACCGCCGGTGCATCGCTCAACTATCTGTTGCATCCGCGGGTGATTCTCGGCGCTTCGGCGCGGCAGATTCGCGAAAAGCTGCAGTACGGCACATCCATCGACTGGACGCTGGCCAACCACCTCAGCCTGTATGCCAATGTCTACAAGACCGAGGATTACGGCACCGGTCTGGATCTGCAAAGCCTTTACAACTACGGCGCGGGCAGTCTGGTGATCAGCCACAACCGCAGCTGGCTCGACACCACCAACACCTACGAAACGCTGCCCGACGGCACACGCGTTCGTCCGCGTAACGTGTTCGTCGGCCAGACCAGCAATTCATCGCTGGCGCTCAATCATCGGGTGAGCAGCAAGAGTTCGGTCAATGCCCGGGTTTCGCACAGCGAAGGCAATGTCGAAGGCATGGGCCTGGATCTGGGTTGGACCCAGCGCACGGTGCTGCTGGGCAGTGATGCCAGTTGGCGCCTGTCGGTCTTTGATCGTCCGGGCAGTTTCAGCAGCGGCGATGCGCGCAACCGCGGGATCGATCTGAGCATCAATCTGGCGCTCGGCGCGCCCGGTCAACAGCTCACCGGCAGCATCGGCTCACGCACCGCCCGTGATGGCGAACGTGACAACAACGCCTCGCTCGGCTGGCGCAAGGATTTCAAGGATCACGTGCTGCAAAGCGTCTCGGTCACGGCGCTCACCGATACCTACGGCCTGGGCATGTCGAGCCTGGCCAATTTCCGCACCGATGCGGTCAACGGCGATGGCTTTATTCAACGCTCGTCCTACAACGGCAATTTCACCGGCGGCCTCAACCTCGACAGCACGCTGGTGGTCGGTGGCGAGCAGATGCTCATGACCAATCACAGCGAAGTGCGCGGCGCCGGGATGATCGTCGATGTCGAATCGGACATCGACGACATCGTCCTGCGCGCGGACGACTATAGCGGGAGCAGCGCTGCCTTGAAGCCGGGGCGCAATTTCATCCCGATAACGGCCTATCAGAACAGCTCCGTGAGCTTCGACTTCGAGGGCAACAACGTGCCCGCAGCGACCATCGAGCCGGCGCGCACTCGCTATCACCTGAACAAGGGCGGGGTGGAGTATCGCAAGATCCGTGTGATGAAAACCCTGACAGTGCTCGGTCGCCTGATCGATGAAGCAGGGCGGCCGCTCAAGGGCCATCATGTGATCAACCATGCCAGCCGTGGCGTCACCGAGGTCGACGGGTTCTTTTCAATGGAGATGAACGCCGGTTCGCCGACCCTCGAAATCCGTCGCGATAATCGCTTGCTGTGTCAGTTCCGCCTCGATGCCAACCAGTACCGCAGTGAAAACAACGTCCTGATGATAGGCGATCTGCGCTGCACGCCAGACACCGTGGCCGACGTCGGTGTCACCGCGCAGAAGGCGGGCTGAACCGATGATCAAGTCCACATTCGGGCGACACGCGCAGCGGAAATATCAGCGTTATCCGGGAAGCCGACGTATGAACGTGCGCGCCGGTGCCTTGTTCCTTTTTCATGGAGTTGAAGTGATGAACCGTGGTTTTTTGCTGGGCGTGCTCAGCGTGTTTTGCCTGACGGCGCAGGCCGGGCCGCAGATCAATGTCGGTACGGTGTACGACTATATGGATGGCGACAAGAGCACCTATCTGAAACGGGTGTTCAACAGCGGCGATGCCACCGCGTTCGTCAAGGTAAACGTTCTGGAGATTGTCTACGATGCCGACGGCACGCCGAAGGAAATCCCGGTTGAGAACGCTGCCGACGGCGCTTCGCGCAACGGCCTGATGGCCAGCCCGGCGCGGCTGATCGTCCCGGCCGAGGGCATGCAGGGCACCCGCTTGCTGTACATGGGTGAACGCGATCGCGAGCGTTACTTCCGCGTGCGCTTCGTGCCGGTGGTGCCGGAAAAGGAAGACGAGTTCGCTGTCAGCCAGGAAGAACGGGAAGACTACAAAAAGGCACTGACGGCCGGGGTCAACGTGATGACCGGTTTCGGCACGGTGTTCTTCGTGCGGCCCAGGGAAACACGGTTTGCCACGACGATCAATGAAACCGACAGCCGCTACGAACTGCGCAACGACGGCAACACCGTGGTGATTGTCGACGAGTTCAGAGACTGCTCGTTGAGCGACGAAACCGACTGCGGTGTGACCACCAAACACCATGTGCTGGCGGGCAAGACGTTCGCTTTCGACAAGGAGAAGGGCCGTGGGTACCGCTTCTTCCTGATCGAAGGCAGCGAGAAGAAGAACCTGACGGTCAGCAGCCGCTAGGTCTGCTTTTCATTGACGCAACGGGTAACCAACATGATCAAGCAATGCTCCGTCGTCGCGCTGATAGCCGCGGCGGCCCTGGCCAGCGATGCGGCCTGGGCGGCTCGGGAAGCACACACGTTCGAAGTGACAGTGGAAGTGCCAAACCGTTCGTTCTACATCATTCCCGCGGTGCCGGACTGGATTCACCGACCGCAGCGGCTCGACTGGAATCACTCGACCTCAAGCCTGAGCAGTGTGCGCAAGTACTTTGATGTGCGTCATGACACCAGTGCGATTGAAGCGCGGCTGGAATCCGCACCCTACCTTTCGAACGGTCGGCCGGCAGACGATATCAGTCTGCGCGTGACCTTTAACAAGGTGGAGCTGAGCGCCGAGATGGCGCCGCGCGAGGTGGTGTCGCAGGCCGAGGCCGCTGCGGGGACACGGGTGCTGTTGCAGATCGACCCGATCAGCCCGGAGGGCGGCTACCGCCCCGGGGATTACGCCGGCAACGTGCTGTTGCTGTTCAGTGCCCGAGCGCCTGGCGAGTGAGATGGCTCGCGCAATGCTGGTATCGAAGTATTTTCTGGAGACCACCCATGATTTTTTCTAGCGCCCCGGGCATCCGCCCATGGATCGGATTGCTGTTGACGTTGTTCAGCGCTGCGGCAGTGGCCGAAGTGCACAACATTGATGCCACCTTCGAGCCGGACTTTGCCAATCCGCAAAAAAATCAGTTCAAGAATCAGACCCCATCCCAGGGTTTCTGCCGTCAGGTACCGGCAACGTGCGAGTCTTTGGGGCTGTTCAGCCTGATCGCGCAAATTCCGTTCGCCGCCAATGCACCGATTCAGGCCAACCACGCCGATCCGCGCCAGGGTGGCATGGCCAAAGTGCCGTCCGACTGGAGGACTGTTTCGGTGACCAACGCTGCCGGTGATAGCCACGTTGTCGAGGTGAGAATCGCCGGTGTTGGTCACGAGGCGGGCTTCCCGTTGTCGGTCGTCGAGCTGACCGGAGGCGGCTGGTGGGATGACTTGTGGGAGGGCGGCGGCTGGGTCTACGCTCCGCCACCGTGTCTGAGTGTCGGTACCCATACAGCGGGATATCATGGTTACAACAGCTTCTGGAGAGTTCCGGAAGGGGCGGGGGCCTGCGCCAAGAAAGCTCAGTTCGATATACCGCTTGGCATGAGCTATCAATATTTCGTCTTTGCCTACGAACTGCGCACGCCGGATCCGCTGAAAATGGACGCTGGCGACTACACCGGTGCCATTACCTACACCGTCGGTCCGAACATGGATTTCGACATGGGCGATGTGATGATCCCGAACGACTCGATTCTGACCCTCAATTTCAATCTGAGGGTTACGCACACCATGAAGGTCGATATTCCTCCCGGCGGCAACCGCGTGGCGCTGCAACCGGTGGGCGGTTGGCAGTCGTGGCTGAACGAGGGCCGCAAGCCGACCCGGCTGATGCGTGACCAGACGTTCAATATCTCGGCCTCGAGCCGCTTCAAGATGAACATCGAGTGCCAGTACTTCTTCGTCAACGACTGCTTGATACGGGAATCGGGCACCGGCCTTGCGGTACCACTGGAAGTCAGCGTCAGCCTGCCCAACGGGCTGACCGATGGCGCCGGACAAGCGGTCAATCGCCGGCGATTGCTGCGCGATGGCACGGGCACCGAGTTGTTTCAGCCGAGCTTTTATCTGGACCGCAAGGTGGGCACGCTGCATTTCGAAGTGGCCCGCGATGCGGTGGAAAGAATGATCAGGGAAGGGGAAGCGCGCACCTATTCGGGCAATGTCACGGTGATCTGGGATTCAGAGGTAGGTTAAGCGCGATTCCGGTCAAGCAGCCCATGCGAGTCTGGCTGCGTTCAGACGCTTGATCGGGCCCCAGCGTCTTGCGCGGCTGCACGGGGCCAGCCTGGCAGAACTCCTCGCGGTCTTTGCGACAGAAGCAAGAGCAGTAATGCGCTGTCATCCGGACAGGATTGCCAACTGCGCCGGCCCGGTGGTAACCACGGGTGGATTTTCCGCCGGACGACATTGCGAGTCACTGCCCGGTTGCAGATACGGCGTGAGAATCGGCGCCATGCCCTTGAGCACCTGCGTGGGCAGGGCCGAGGTGAACTTGAAGTTCTCCGCCGAGCGCCCCGGGACGAATGCGGTAAGCGTGCCGAAATGGTGATCGCCAATGTAGAACACGAAGGTCGCCGTGCGGTTGATCGACTTCGAACTGATGATCCGCCCGCCGGAGCCGATCGCCGCAATGCGGTTGTCACCGGTGCCGGTCTTGCCGCCCATGGCCAGCGGCGTGCCGTCGGGCAATTTGAAACTGCCCGACAACCGTTTGGCGGTGCCGGCATCGACCACTTGCGACAACGCCTCGCGCATGGCTCTGGCCACTTCCACCGGCATCACGCGTTTACCCACGTGCGGGTCGTTGACCAGTCTGGTTTCGTACGGCGTGTCGGCGGCGAAATGCAGGCTGTCGATGCGCAACGTCGGCATGCGCACGCCGTCATTGAGAATGGTGCCGATCAGCTCGGCGAGCGCGGCGGGACGGTCGCCGGAACTGCCGATGGCGGTGGCCAGTGACGGCACCAAGTGATCGAACGGGTAGCCGACTTTTTGCCAGCGCTGATGAATGTCGAGGAACGCTTCGATCTCGAGCATGGTGCGAATGCGGCTGTCGCGCGCGCCTTTGTGCCGGCTCTTGAACAGCCAGCTGTAGACTTCCTGGCGCTCGAAATGGCTGGCCTTGACGATCTCGCTGAAGGTCGCTTCCGGGTGATGCAACAGATAACCCATCATCCACAGATCCAGTGGATGCACCTTGGCGATGAAGCCCTGATCAGGCAAATCGTAACTGCCGGGCCCATAGGCATCGTAGAGGCGGATCAGGCGGTCATCGGTGAGTTTCTCCTTGAGCTTGGCGCCTTTGAGGTGGGCGCGAACAAAGCTGTTGAAGTCTTCCTGGCTGGCATCCGGCAACAGATAACGGTGCACCGCCGCCATGCGAATCGGCGTCGGGCGGATGCTGTCGAGGAAAGTTTCCAGGCGCGCCTGGGTGTCCTTGTTCTTGTACTTCTTCCAGAACTTGAGCAGGAATGAGGTGCCTTCGCGGTCGGCGAAACTGGCCAGGTATTCCTGGCGGCGGGGGTCGCGGTCATCCTTGAGCAATTCGCCGTTGGGGCCTGAGTAGGTGGTGTAACGGACGATGTCGCGCATCAGCCGAATGAACGGCAGGTTGATCGACTCGCGCAGCGAATCGCGCAGAGTCGGCAGGCGACCGTTGTCCTCTTTGCGGAAATTGTTGAATCTGTGCAGGCCGCCGCCGGTGAAAAACGACTCGCCCGGGCTGGCCGAGTATTTGCGATCCAGCGCGGCGCCGAGCAGCTTCGACAGATCGTGATCCTTGTTCTGGATCAGGTAGTCGATGACCCAGCGGCTGAGGCGGTCCTGATCCGGCACTTCGACTTTTTTCAATTCCGGCCCGCTCATCGCGCCGTATTTGTCGTGCAGCTCGGCGACGATTTGCAGGTACGTGGTCAGCACACGCATTTTCGCCGTGGAGCCGAGTTCGAGCTTGCTGCCTTCGTTGATGTCGAACGGCTGATCGGTGCTGTCGGTCTGCACGCGCACGCGCGAGCCGTCCGGGGTCAGTTCGAAGAGGGTGAAGCTGTAGCGCACTTGCGTGGTGCTGGTCGGCGTCAGCAGGCGTTCACCGAGCAGGCCGATTTCTGCAGCGTAGACCGGATCGGCGAGTTTTTTCAGATAAGCCGTGGCCTGCGTTTGCAGGTCGCCCTGCAGGGTGCTGGTGGCCGACAGGTCGAGACGATCGAGGTCGTAAAGCGGCCGGTTGAGCATGCTCGCCAGGCGGCTGCGGGCAACACTGATGCCCTTGTTGGTTTCAATCGGCTGCATCGTTGGCTGGGTCTGCCAGTCGCGGTAGGACACGGTGCTTGCCAGCGCGGCGTCGGCCAGAGCGCTGTCGATCACACCGTTCTGCTTGAGCAGGCGCAGGTGGCTGTCGGTGAGGCTGGCCAATTCCTCGCGGCCCTTGGTCAGGTAATGCGAAGGACGGCGCTGGGCGATCATCAGCGAGAGCATTTCACGCAATGCCAGGCCTTTGGCGGCCATGGTCTGCGGATCGGTCTTCGGGCTGTTCAGTTGCTCGTTGGCCTTGTTGAAATCACTGCCGTACCAGACCCGCAAACCTTCGGCCATGCCGTGCACTTCACCGTGGCCAGGTACCGCCGAGAGCGGCACGCTGTTGAGATAGTCACGCACGATGTTCTGCCGCGAACCTAGAGTCTCTGGGCCATCCTGGTAGGCGCGCACGCTGGCGGAAATCATCTGGCGGATCTTCTCCGCGCCGGACACGGTCAGGCCATCGGGCGAGTGGCGATACTTTTCCAGTTGCGTCGCCAGAGTGCTGCCGCCGGCCGATTGCCCGGGCAGGCGCAGCAGTTTCGCCACTTGCGACCACGCGGCCATGCCGAAGCGCGGCCAGTCGACCGCCGGGTTGGCCAGCGGTTGTTTCGGGTCGAGGAGAAAGCGGTTTTCGATGAACAGCAAACTGCTGACCACCACCGGCGGAATCGCCGCGAAGTCGGCATACAGTTGCTGCGGATAGTTGTATCGATACAGCGGCGCGCCTCGGCAATCGGTGATCGACAATCCGGCCTGGATCTTTTCCGAATACGGCACGAACAGGCCTTTGTCGGTGTAACCGAGCAGGGCAGGGGAAAAGCGTGTCTGCTCGGTGATCACGTAATTGCGCTTGAGCAGGCGCGGCAGGAATTCGTCCAGAGAGCTGTAACCCAGGCGCAGATCGAACGGCCCGTTGCCCGGATAACGAATCGCTTCGCTGGGGCCGGGTTCAAGTTTGTAGGTCAGCGAAGCGGCGTACTGGCTCAGCTCCCGCGCCTGGAAACGCGAGGTGCGCATTTCCTTGGACGCAGCGAGTCCCACCACCACCGCAATGATCAAAAACAGCAACCAGAAAGCCTTCCACCCGTGCCGGTTGCGACGGGGTTTTTCAGGGACAGGCGCTTCATTCACACGTTCAGTCTGAACCACGGTTTTACTCGAATCGGTTTGCCACAAAGCGCCCATAGTCGACTGATCCATTCACGCAGATTGATCGGACTTGTCTGAAGCTTAGACGGTGGTTGAAGCCGGTGAAAAAAATGTGAAGAGCGGAGCCGGCGCTTTATCTGAATAAAACTGGAACAAACACTGTGGCGAGGGGATTCATCCCCGTTGGGCTGCAAAGCAGCCCCAAAACCTGCCAACACGGTTTCTACAGGCACACCGCGTGTGAGGAAATTGCGACTGCTGCGCAGCCGAGCGGGGATAAATCCCCTCACCATAAAGATACTGTTCACATCCCGGGATGTTGTCTGTGTGAGGAAAGGACTCCCTGTGGCTGGCAGATTTATCAGTCATGCAGGGATTCCCTGTGGTGAGGGGATTTATCCCCGTTGGGCTGCGAAGCAGCCCCAAAACCTGCCACCACAGTTTCTACATGCCCACCGCGTGTCAGCAAGTTGCGCCTGCTGCGCAGCCGAGCGGGGATTCCCTGTGGCGAGGGGATTCATCCCCGTTGGGCTGCGTAGCAGCCCCAAAACCTGCCACCACAGTTTCTACAGGCACACCGCATGTGAGGAAGTTGCGACTGCTGCGCAGCCGAGCGGGGATAAATCCCCTCACCACAAAGAGGCTGTTCACATCCCGGGAGTTTGTCTGTGTGAGGAAGAAATCCACCTATTCCATAGAACTATTGCGCTCAGAGCCACCAGGCATCCCAAAGCGGGTAATCACCGAGGTTATCGACCAGCCCGGCTCGCAAGGGATTATTGATGATATAGCGGGCGATGGGCTCCAGGTCCTCGCCGTCACGGATCGCACGGTCGTGGTAGCCGGTTTGCCACAGCGGTCCGTGACGTCCGGTTTTTCTGTTAACCGCATGCGTACAGCGAGCCTTTACACCGCCAATGACTTCGCCAAGGGAGCCGCGTTGCAATTGCATCAGCCAATGAAAGTGGTCAGGCATGACAACCCAGGCGATGGACTGCGCGACTCCTTGCTGATGAGCCCGGCGCAGTTCGGCAACCAGTAATCGGCCGGTCTGCCAATCTGCAAATACGGGCTGGCGTTCGTGGGTGACCTAGGTGATGAAATAGGCACGACCGTTTTCCGAGAAACGACCTTGGCGCAGACGGTGGGAGTTGGGACGGACTGGCGTGCGAGCTTCCTTGCTTGTGCTCCTGGCTTTTTCAAAGGTTAGTGGTTGGCCGCCCCGGTCGGCGCTGCAACTGTTGAGCGAAATTTCTGAATCCGTAGGGCGATTTATCCGTGATCAAGCGAGGCGAGACATCACACAGTGGATCAAATGCCCTAGGGCTGAAACATGACGCTGCACCATCGCTGTGCAATACTTCGCGGCTTTTTCAGTGGCGACTTTTCCTACGTAATGCAGGTAATGCCTCTCCGTAGAACCCACTATTGCCGAGAGTTGTCGCTGAATGTTGTGACTTTTAGAGTGAAAAATCCTGCCCTGAGCTTTTTATACTGCACGCCCCGCTGATCTTTCAGGCCCGCCCTGCAAGACGCGTCTGCCCACGAAGCCGACGCGGTTTCCTGCCCAGCCAAGGCCTATCGGCCGACGCTTCGAAACCCGGTGGTCCTATCCAATAACAAGACGAGGTTGTACCCCTATGCCAGTTGGCAATCCTCTGCCGCACGGCGACACCGCTTCGGGCGGTCCGCTCAAACGTGAACTCGGCGAACGGCATATCCGCCTGATGGCACTCGGTGCCTGTATCGGCGTCGGTCTGTTTCTCGGTTCGGCCAAAGCCATCCAGATGGCCGGCCCGGCGATCATGCTTTCCTACATCCTTGGTGGTCTGGCGATCCTGGTGATCATGCGCGCACTCGGCGAAATGGCCGTGCATAACCCGGTGGCCGGTTCGTTCAGCCGCTACGCGCAGGACTATCTCGGTCCGCTGGCAGGCTTTCTCACCGGTTGGAATTACTGGTTTCTGTGGCTGGTGACCTGCGTCGCAGAAATCACTGCGGTGGCGGTGTACATGGGTATCTGGTTCCCGGATGTGCCGCGCTGGATCTGGGCCCTGGCGGCGTTGATCAGCATGGGCTCGATCAACCTGATCGCGGTGAAAGCCTTCGGCGAATTCGAATTCTGGTTCGCCCTGATCAAGATTGTCACCATCATTGCCATGGTCATCGGCGGCGTCGGCATCATCGCCTTCGGTTTCGGCAATGACGGCGTGGCGCTGGGCATTTCCAACCTGTGGGCCCACGGCGGTTTCATGCCCAACGGCGTGACCGGTGTGCTGATGTCGCTGCAAATGGTCATGTTCGCCTACCTCGGTGTCGAGATGATCGGCCTGACCGCCGGTGAAGCGAAGAATCCGCAAAAGACCATTCCCGACGCGATCGGCTCGGTGTTCTGGCGGATTCTGCTGTTCTACGTCGGCGCGCTGTTCGTGATTCTGTCGATCTACCCGTGGAACGAAATCGGCACCCAAGGCAGCCCGTTTGTGATGACCTTCGAGCGGCTGGGCATCAAGACCGCAGCCGGTATTATCAACTTCGTGGTGATTACTGCGGCGCTGTCGTCGTGCAACGGCGGCATCTTCAGCACCGGGCGCATGCTCTACAGCCTGGCGCAGAACGGCCAGGCCCCGGCCGGTTTCGCCAAGACCTCGAACAACGGTGTGCCACGCCGGGCGCTGCTGCTATCGATCGCGGTGTTGCTGCTGGGCGTAGTGCTCAACTATCTGGTGCCGGAAAAAGTCTTCGTCTGGGTCACCTCGATTGCCACCTTCGGTGCGATCTGGACCTGGGTGATGATCCTTCTCGCCCAGCTGAAATTCCGCAAAGGCCTGAGCGCCAGCGAACGTGCCGGCCTCAAGTACAAGATGTGGCTGTACCCGGTCAGCTCGTACTTCGCCCTGGCGTTTCTGGTACTGGTGGTCGGCCTGATGGCGTACTTCCCGGATACCCGCGTGGCGCTGTATGTCGGGCCGGCGTTTCTGGTGTTGCTGACGGTGTTGTTTTACTTGTTCAAGTTGCAGCCGACGCAAGTGTCGCAAGGTTCGGTGCGTTCGGTTTCTTGAACCGTAAGTGCGTAAACAACGAAGCCCTGATCGAGAGATCGGGGCTTTTCGGTTTGATGGGCACGGCGATTAACGGTGAACGCATTGAAATCGCACGCGATGAGCAATTGACACGTGAGTACGACAAGATGACCGCTGGTCGGATAAAGCCCTCTACCTGTAATTTCTGACAGTAGACCGTTTTCAAGCTCCGGCCTAGCTTGGAGGTCCGTCCTCTGGAAGCGGCTGGCAACCACCATGAAAGGATTCTCTGCAACTACCGTTATCGGACTGGCCGATGCGCTCATCCATTGGCAAATATTTTTCGTGCTCTGTCAGGCGGCCGCCCTGAGTCAGGCAGCCAGCAACTTTGCGGCGTTCTGCGTAGCTGCTGCGCTCTCTTTCTATCTGAACATGCTTTATATCTTTGAAAGGGAAACGCCGGTATTTCCCTATCTGATGTTCATCGGCCTGATGGGCGGCGTCAGTTTTGGCGTGGGTGTCATCGGGGACGTCTGGCGCTTGTCCGGGCTGGTGACGGTCGCTTCGTTTTCGCTGGTGAATATTGTTTCAGGGTACTGCGTTTTCCGCTTTGTCCTTTTTAGAGGGCGACGGGCATGAACGTCTCGCTGCCTGACGTACTGCCGATGTCAGCGTCCTGCGCTACTTCAATGCCCTTCGTGGTTGATCTGGACGGGACCCTCGTCAAATCTGATCTGCTGTTCGAATGTGTGATGTCCTTTGTCCGCAGCAAACCATTGCACTGCCTGAAACTTTTACCCTGGCTCTGGCATGGCAAGGCGTATCTGAAAGATCGACTGGCAATGGCGACGGACATCGATGTCGCGACTTTGCCCTATGATCCCGACGCGCTCCGGATGATTGAGGAACAGCGCAATGCCGGTCGGAAAGTTGTTCTGGCCACGGCCAGTCATCACACATTGGCGGTACGTATCGCCGAGCACCTGAAGCTCTTTGATGACGTTTTGGGTACGACCCTTGAGCAGAACCTTTCCGGAACGAACAAGCGTGATGTGCTGGTGACGTTATATGGGGAAAAAGGGTTCGATTACATCGGTAACTCGCTGGACGACTTGCCGATTTGGCGCTCGGCCAGACGTGCATATATCGTCAACCCTTTAGCAGGCGTCGAACGCGCCACCCGGCACATGGATAACGTAGTTCAGGTGGTTCAATCTCGGGTTACGTACTTCAGAAGTTTGTACAAGGCCTTGCGCATTCATCAATGGATGAAGAATGTGCTGATTTTCGTTCCCCTTCTTGCGGCGCATCTAATGGCCAATCCGCTGCTGTTGGGGCGCGGCATGCTGGCCTTCATACTTTTCGGCTTGTGTGCATCGAGCGTCTATCTCCTGAATGACTTGCTCGACCTGAACGATGACCGCAAGCACCCGACCAAACGCCACCGACCTTTCGCCAGTGGATCGTTATCTATCCAGTCCGGTCTGGTGGTTTTTCCCCTGCTGTTGTCAGCTTCGTTCATCGGTGCCTTGTTGTGGCTGCCTCATCCATTCGTTGCCGTGCTCGCCTGTTATTACATCTTGACGCTGGTGTATTCGCTGGCGCTGAAGCGGTTGATGGCACTGGATGTGATCGCCTTGGCGCTGCTTTATACCTTGCGCATCATTGCCGGTGGCGCCGCGTTTGGCCTCGACCTGACGGGGTGGATGCTGGCTTTTTCCATGTTCATGTTTTTGAGCCTCGCGCTGGTCAAGCGCTATGCCGAGCTGTTGCTGGCGCTGCACAGCGGCATCACCGGTAAGACCGGCGGCCGCGACTACTTTCCTGCGGACCTGGCAATGCTCTCCTCTTTGGGGGCCGCATCCGGTTATCTCGCCGTCCTGGTGTTAGCGCTTTACATCCATGACAGCGTGACTACCCAGCTGTACGCATCTCCCCGATGGCTCTGGTTTGCCTGCCCATTGATGCTGCTCTGGATCACCCGTATCTGGCTCCTGACGCATCGCGGCCGCATGAATGAGGATCCGGTGGTTTTCGCACTGCGTGATCGCTTGAGTCTGGTGATGGGAACGGCGTTCTGTCTGATTTTCTGGATGGCGGCATGATGGCCTCGCTGGCTTCCTGGGGAAACTATCCCCATGCCCCGCAGAGTGGTCGTCCCTGCCACTGGCAAGCGGATATCAGACCGCAGTGGCAGCATTTGATCGAATCTCACGGGACAACGTTACCGTTTGGCAATGGCCGCAGCTATGGCGATAGCTGCATGGCCGCAAGCGATCATGTGCTGCAATTACGCCCCCTGAACCGCTTCATCGAAGCCGATTGGGAAAACGGTGAGATCTGCGCAGAAGCGGGTGTGACACTGGGCGAGATTCTGCAATTGGCCATTCCCCGCGGCTGGTTTTTACGCGTCACGCCCGGTACGCGGCATGTAACGCTGGGTGGGGCGGTGGCCAATGACGTCCACGGGAAAAATCACCATCGCTGCGGCACGTTTGCTCATTCGCTGGTGTGTTTTGAACTGCACCGATCCGTGCAATCGCCGATGGTCTGTTCGCTGCGGGAAAATCCTCAGTGGTTTGCTGCAACGATCGGCGGGCTCGGCCTGACGGGCGTGATTACCTGGGTGCGCATTCGTCTGCGCAAGATCCAGTCGAGCCTGATCGACAGCACACGGGTGCGTTTTGACTGTCTGGATGATTTTTTTGCCCTGTCGGCCGACATGGATGCGCAGCATGAATACAGCGTCGCGTGGATCGATTGTCTGGCCAAGGGCAATGCGCTAGGGCGCGGATGCTTCACGGCTGGTGATCATTGCGTGGCGGGGCCCCTTGAGGTCGCTGCACCACGTTGTCTGTCTGTCCCGATCCGCCCTCCGGTATCGCTGATCAATTCGCTCACCTTGAAACTGTTCAACGATCACTACTGGAAACGGCAGCCAACGAACGGACAACATCAAAAGGTTGGCTACAGCTCGTTCTTCTATCCGCTGGACCGTATCGAAAACTGGAATCGCATCTACGGACGCAGAGGTTTCCAGCAATTTCAGTGCGTATTGCCGGCCTCGGTTGCAGCCGTGGCACTGGCCGAATTACTCAAGTCGATTGCGCGTAGCGGCAGTGGCTCTTTCCTCGCGGTGCTCAAGCGTTGTGGCGACATTTCTTCGCCGGGATGGCTTTCCTTTCCTATGCCCGGTACTTCATTGGCGCTGGACTTTCCACACGACATAGATCTGCCGAAAAAACTTCTGCCACGGCTCGACGCCATCGTGCGGGAAGCAGGCGGTCGTTTGTATCCAGCCAAGGACGCTCACATGAGCGGCAGCGATTTTCGCCAGGCCTATCCCGCCTGGGAGCAACTGGAAGCGATGCGCGACCCGGCCCTGATCTCCCGTTTCTGGCAGCGAGTCACTCGATGAAAAAAATACTGATTGTGGGCGCCACCTCGGCGATTGCCTGCGCTTGCGCACGATTGTGGGCGGCTGATCGCAGCGAATTGTTCCTGGTCGCCAGGGATGCGCAAAAGCTCCAGCAAACCAGTGTCGATCTGCAGGCTCGAGGTGCCAGAGCCGTGACCACGTACGTCATGGACGCCAGTGATATCGCCGCACATCCGGTCATGTACGAGAAGTGCCTCGCGACGTTGCAGACGGTGGATATCTGTCTGATTGCCTATGGCTCGCTGCCAGATCAGCAGGCGTGCGAACAACACGTTGAACAGGCCATGGAGCAGTTCGCCAATAACGGCAGTTCAATGATCGCGCTGTTGACGCTGTTGGCAAACCGCATGGCTGTCCAGCAGTACGGCACGCTGGCGGTCATTTCCTCGGTTGCCGGGGATCGAGGACGACCTTCCAATTACCTGTACGGCGCGGCAAAGGCGGCGGTGTCCACGTTCTGCGAAGGCCTGCGGGTACGCTTGTTCAAGGCGGGTGTGCATGTGATCACGATAAAGCCCGGGTTAGTCGACACGCCCATGACGCAAGGGCTGGCGCTGCCCTCCTTGCTTGTAGCGCAACCGGATACGGTTGCCCGGCGAATAGTCAGAGGGATCAATCGACAGGTGGCGGTGCTGTATGTGCCCGGGTTTTGGGGGCTGATCATGTGGCTGATTCGGGTGATGCCGCAGCCGTTGTTCAAGAGGCTGAACCTGTGAATCAGAGACTGATGTTATCCGGGTGGCGCTATCGCGTTTTGATTGGCTCGGTAATCTGCTCCGCCCTCGCTTATCTCGCTGTTTCCCTGTGGGGTGGGTGGTCGGCTGTGAGCGTGGCGGTCAGTCGAGTGGGCTGGTGGCAGTGCGGGCAAATCGTCAGCGTGGTTTTGCTTGGATACGGTCTGCGTTTCTTGCGTTGGCAGGGTTATCTGTCTGCCCTGGGCCACCGGTTGCCCTGGCGGCCGAGCTTGAACATCTACCTGGCCGGATTCGCCCTGACGACTACTCCCGGCAAGGCCGGGGAGGCGTTGCGCGGTGTTTTGCTCAAACGTTTGGAGGTGCCTTACGCACAGAGCTTTGCCGCGCTGTTCAGTGAGCGGCTTGCGGACCTGCTGGCGATGGTGGGCCTGGCATTGTTCGGCTTGAGCGCGCATCCGGAATGGTTGTCGATGATCGTCGCCAGTTTCGTCCTCCTGGCATGCGGTGCATCGATGATGTTTTCCCCAAGCCTTGCCAGCGCGATTGATCGTCGCACTGAGCAACGGCACGACAGATTCTCGCGGTTGCTGGGGCATGCCGTTCAGGTATTGCGTCAGTCGCGCCGCTGTCATTCTCCTCGTCGCGTCATGGGCGCAACGCTATTGAGCCTGCTGGCCTGGGGGCTTGAAGCATTGGCGTTTTACTGGATTTTGCAGGCGATGGGCGCGGACGTGAGGCTGACGTTAGCGATCTTTATTTATGCGGTGGCCATGTTGGCGGGGGCGTTGAGTTTCATGCCGGGCGGCTTGGGCAGTGCCGAAGCAGTGATGCTAGCGCTGCTGGTTTCAGGCGGAGTCGGGTTGGCAGATGCGATCGCGGCGACGGTTTTGTTGCGGCTGGTGACGTTGTGGTTGGCGGTCGGGGTGGGGATGCTCGCACTTTTATGGAAGAGGTCGGTAGCCGGTTTTGCTCATGGCTGAGTAACTACTGAGGAGATGAAAATGGACATTGAGTCGCGAAAGTACAAGTTGGCAATGCACCTGTGTCTGATTGGCGCGATTGGATTTGGCCTGTATGTAAGGTTGCGCAACATCGATGCTACTGGCCTGTGGCTGGATGAGGCCTTCAGTGTATCGGTAAGCGATCCGCAAAATGGATTCTTTGACGTTTATCGAACTACATTGAATGATGTTCATCCTCCCTTTTATCAGATTTTACTGTGGGCTTATTATCATGCTGTCGGATTTGGAGAGCACACAGGGCGGTATCTCTCTGCGGTAATCGGCGTGCTGTTGATTCCCGCTATATTCCTCCTCGGGCGCGAATTGTTTGATGAGCAAATAGGGCTCATCGTTGCGTGGTTGGCATCGGTCAACAGTTTTTTGGTTCAGTATTCGCAAGAGACTCGCTCTTATGCGCTTTTGACGTTGCTTACCGTTTTGTCTTTTGTGGTCTTTTTGCGTTGCTTGAGTCGAGGCAGGGGGCAGGATTTTTTTTGCTACTGGCTGATTTCCGCTGCACTGATAAATACTCATTACTTCGGCTATCTGCCGGTCTTTGCTCAGGTGCTTGTGTTGCTTCGCATGATCTTGCGCAGTGAAGTCCAGAGCCAAGTTATATACAAGTTCGCTTGCGCTGGATTTTTCGCCGCGTTAACCGTGGTTCCTGCTTTATCGTACGCTGAGAGTAGCTTTTCGCGGGAGTTCTGGATTCAACCGCCTGAGGATGTGTTTTTTTTCAAGGTTTTCCTGTCGTATTTTGGAGATTCGTTTTTAGCTGCTTTGTGCGCAGTAATCTTGATTACAGGGCTGGTTTCGATAGCTGGAAATCCTGCAGGCGCAAGTACTTACAGGCTAATTATGTTCTGGGGGGTAGTAGGAATTGTGGTGCCCTATGTCTGTTCTGTTTATCTACGGCCGGTGGCGACTATACGCAATTTTATTTTTCTTCTGCCTGCGGTATTGCTGGTAGCTGCGCACGCGGTTGGCAATATAAGAGATGTGACAGTAAAAATGTTAATGCTGGTGGTTTTGATGACATTTTCTGCTACGCCTTTATTCAAGGATGTCAGTTATCTAAGGGATCCTGAAAATCCCTACTCCCGCGAAACGCACATGAGAGATATCGTCATCTCTGTAATGGGTAAGTCAAAGGTGTTGCCAATTTATTCGCTTGATGCGGTTCAGTTTGGCGTCTATTTCAAATTGCTGGAGTCTCCGCTGCTTGTGAATAATTTAGAGAAGCTGAAAGCTGATTTGTCGTTGCCCGGTCGCCCAAAAGATTTTTATGTTCTGGAAACGAACTATGGTGCTGGCTTTGCTCAGGAAGTCGAACTTTTGCAAAGATACGAAGCAAAAATTATCGATAAGGAAGAAATAGGTCATGTGCGTTTATTCAAGATACGTACGTTTGCACCATGATCGGTAAGGGTGTGCATTCCGAATGGAAATGCACACCTTTCAGCCGTTACGCAGCGACGACTTCTGCCGGCTCAAAACTGTCCGCCCGTGCCATCTGCCACATCCGCGAATAGAACTCGCCATTCACTTCGCCAGTAAGCAATTCCCCCGGTTTCAGAAACACGTGCAGCTGCGAAAACAGTTTGATCTCGGTTGCCGACATGCGACGCACCAGATGCTTGGCCGACAGTTGCGAAGGATGATCAAGCCCGGCAGCAGCGAGCATCTCCGCCAGCGCTTTGAGCGTGCTGCGATGGAAGTTGTAGACGCGCTGGGCCTTGTCCGGCACCACCAGAGCGCGTTGGCGCAGGGCGTCCTGGGTGGCGACGCCGGTCGGGCATTTGTTGGTGTGGCACGACTGCGACTGGATGCAGCCGATGGCGAACATGAAGCCGCGCGCCGAGTTGGCCCAGTCGGCGCCGATGGCCAGCACGCTGGCGATGTCGAAGGCGCTGACGATCTTGCCGCTGGCACCGAGTTTGATCTTGTCGCGCAGGTTGAGGCCGACCAGGGTGTTGTGCACGAACAGCAAGCCTTCGCGCATCGGCACGCCGATGTGGTCGGTGAACTCGACAGGCGCTGCGCCAGTGCCGCCTTCCTTGCCATCGACGACGATGAAGTCGGGAAGAATGCCGGTTTCCAGCATGGCCTTGGCAATGCCCATGAATTCCCACGGATGGCCGAGGCAGAACTTGAAGCCCACCGGCTTGCCACCGGACAGTTCGCGCAGTTGCTGGATGAACTGCATCATCTCGATCGGCGTGGAAAACGCACTGTGGCGCGACGGCGAAACGCAGTCTTCGCCCATCAGGATGCCGCGGGTTTCAGCAATCTCTTTGGTGACCTTGTGCTTGGGCAGGATCCCGCCGTGGCCGGGTTTGGCGCCCTGGCTCATCTTGATTTCAATCATGCGCACTTGCGGATTCTGTGCCTGTACGGCGAAGCGCTCCGGGTCGAAACGGCCGTCGCTGGTGCGGCAGCCGAAGTAGCCGCTGCCCAGCTCCCAGGTCAGATCACCACCATGTTCGCGGTGATACGGGCTGATGCTGCCTTCACCGGTGTCGTGGGCGAAGTTGCCGAGTTTCGCCCCCTGATTCAGCGCCCTGATCGCGTTCGCGCTGAGCGAGCCGAAGCTCATCGCCGAAATATTGAAGATCGACGCCGAGTACGGCTGCGTGCACTGCGGACCACCGACAGTGACGCGGAAACCGTTCGGGTCACTCAACGGCGCCGGGCGCATCGAGTGGCCGATGAATTCGAAGCCGGACTGGTAGACGTCGATCAGCGTGCCGAACGGTTTGTCGGCGGTTTCGTTTTTCGCTCGCGAGTACACTAGCGAACGCTGGGCGCGGGAGAAGGGCAGGGCGTCGCTGTCGGACTCGAGCAGATACTGGCGAATCTCCGGGCGGATACCTTCGACCAGATAACGGATGTTGCCCAGAATCGGATAATTGCGGCGCACTGCATGGCGCGTCTGCAACAGGTCGAACACGCCGAGCAGGCTCAGCACCCCAGTGACGGCAGTGATCGGCCACAGCCAGTCATGTTCGAGAAAGGGCAGGCTGGCGAGGGTGAAAATCACGCAGACGGCAAAGAAGGCGTAGCGGCTCAGCAAAGACAGGCTCATACGGGTTCCTTGGTTCGGACTCAATTTTGTGCAACGGCACGCATTTCTGTGGGAGCGAGCCTGCTCGCGAAGACGGCGGACCAGCCAACCTTGATGTCGGCCATGAGGGCCTCTTCGCGAGCAGGCTCGCTCCCACAAAAAGCGTTAGTCACATTGTTTCAGGCGTTCTGCGCCTGCAGAAAAATCGAAAACAGCTCGGACTGGGATTTGATCCCCAGCTTGCTGTACATGTGTTTCTTATGGACTTTCACGGTTTCCACGGAGATTTCCAGCTTACGGGCGATTTCTTTGCTGGAACAACCGCTGAGCATCAAACGCCCGACGTCCAGTTCCCGCGCGGTCAATTGGGCGCCCTTGAGCTGTTGCACCGAGGCTTCCAGTTGCACCCGCCAGTCTGCCTGCGCAGGTGCGACGGCGAGGGCCACGGTTTCGTTGATTTCGTAGGGCAGGCGCTGGCGTAGCAGGCCCAGCACCCACGGTTGAATCAAAGACAGCAAAGCGATCTGTTCGCCAGTGAAACGTTTTTCACTGCCCAGCGACAGGCACAGCGTGCGCTCGCCTTCGAGCTGGCAATTGAACTGGATTTCGTCGGCCACCACATTCAGACGAAAGTATCGCTGGTAATACTCGGTCAGCTCGAAATGCTCCGGCGCGACTTCCGAAAGGCGATACAGGCCGGTGCGCGACTGCTCGCGGCAGGCGATGTAGAACGGATCGAGCAGATACAGCCCGCGCAGGTAATCCTGGAACAGCGGGTCCGGGCTGCCGTCCTCGCCGGGGCATTCGGCGAAGACTTGCGGATGCTGATCGGCGCTGAACAGCAGCACCACCCAGCTATCGAACGCCACGTACTGCTCAAGCAGACGCACCAGTTGCGCCCAGAAATTCGGCTTGTCGAGCGCGTCGATCAGTTGCCCGACAGCGCGGTGCCAAGTGATGTCATTCAACGAAAGTGTCATCGATCTACCCCTATCGGGTTACCCCGGCCGCGTGATTCCCTGGCCGGTTGCTTGCTGCGCATACTGGCCCACAGACAGGCACCGGGCAATCTTTCCGGGCCGGGCCACATAACAAGGGATAACCATGAAAGTCGAACTCGCCCAACTGGCGGGCCGTGACAACGACACGGCTTACAACCTGCAACGCGCACTGGCGGCGATTGCTGCCTGCGCGGCCGACACGCAGATGATCGTGTTCCCGGAAACCCACCTGATGGGCTTCCCCAACGCCGAAACCGTGGCGCAGATCGCCGAACCGCTCGACGGCCCGACCGTCAGCGCCGTGCTCGCAGCAGCGCGTGAGCGTGACATCGCTATGGTGATCGGCATGGCCGAAAACGACAACGGCCGCTTCTACAACACCACGCTGCTGATCACCCCCGAAGGCATCGCCCTGAAATACCGCAAGACCCATCTGTGGGCTTCGGATCGCGGCGTGTTCGAAGCCGGCGATCGTTACGCCACCTGTATGTGGAACGGTGTGCGCGTGGGCCTGTTGGTCTGCTACGACATCGAGTTCCCCGAAACCGCCCGCGCCCTGGCGCAACTGGGTGCGGAATTGCTCATCGTCACCAACGGCAACATGGACCCGTACGGCCCGACCCACCGCACCGCGATCATGGCCCGTGCCCAGGAAAACCAGGCGTTTGCGCTGATGGTCAATCGCGTCGAGGCGGGGGATGACGGCCTGGTGTTTGCCGGCGGCAGCGCGCTGGTCGATCCGCTGGGTGCGCTGCTGTTCGAGGCTGGGCGCGAAGAAGGGCGGTTCAGTGTCGAGCTGGATTTCACGCAACTGGAGATTGCGCGCAAGGATTATCGCTATCTGGATGATCAGCGTTTGAAGTTGCCGGGGGAGGTGGTGGAGCAGGCTTGCGGTGTTCGCGAGCTATTGATTCCACACCCATAACCGCTGCCCTCACCCTAGCCCTCTCCCGGAGGGAGAGGGGACTGACCGAGGTGTAGTTTCGAAATACATCGACCTGAGATACCGAGTCGAACTCAGATATTGAAGTCCACATAGATCGGCTCCCTTTCCCCCTCGCCCCCTTTGGGGGAGAGGGCTGGGGTGAGGGGGGTAACGATCTTCAGTCGAACAAAAATAATCAGCCACACCCGAAATTTTTGCCGAACCCGGCTCTGCCATAAATCCAATAACATTCGGAGTAAGTCGCCCATGGCTCGTTTGCAACGCACCCTTTCGCTAGGGTCGGTGGTGCTGTTCGGCATCGCCTACATGACGCCGATCATTGTCCTCGGCACTTTCGGCATCCTCGCCCAGTCCACCGCCGGCATGGTGCCGGCCGCCTATCTGGCGGCGCTGGTGGCGATGTTCTTCACCGCCATGAGTTACGGACGCATGGCCGCCGCTTTCCCGGTCGCCGGTTCGGCTTACAGCTATGTGCGCAAGGCGATCAGTCCGAAACTCGGTTTCATTGCCGGCTGGGCGGTGTTGCTCGATTATCTGTTTCTACCGATGGCGATCTGGCTGATCGGCGCCGCTTATCTGGCTTCGGCATTTCCGTCGATCCCGCAATGGATCTGGGTGCTGGCGTTCATCGGCATCACCAGTGCGATCAACATCGTCGGGCTGAAACTGGCTAACGGCATCAACGCCTTGCTGATGCTGGTGCAGTTCCTCGTATTGATTGCCTTCGTTGCGCTGTGCGTGCACTACATCGGCGGCGATGCGAGCACGCCGCTGTGGTCGATCAAACCGTTCTTCAACGGCGACATGCAGATGCCGCTGATCATGAGCGGCGCGGCGATTGCCTGCTATTCATTCCTTGGCTTTGACGCTGTGAGCACCCTGACCGAAGAGACCCGCGATCCACGCCGCACCATTCCCCGGGCGATCATGCTGATCACCCTGATTGGCGGCCTGATCTTCGTCGGCGTTTCGTACTTCGTGCAGATCGCTCATCCATCGTTCCAGTTCGACAGCGTCGACTCGGCAGCCTATGAAATTGCGCGCAATATCGGTGGCGACCTGTTCGTGTCGATCTTCCTGATCGGCCTGATCGTCGGCCAGTTCGCCTCGGGGCTGTCGGCCCAGGCAAGTGGTTCGCGACTGTTGTTCGCCATGGGCCGCGACGGCGTCTTGCCGAAGTCGTTTTTCGGCACCTTGCACGCGCGTTTCGGCACCCCGGTCAACAGCATTCTGTTGTGCGCGGCGGTGGCGTTGCTGGCGCTGAGACTCGACGTTACCACCTCGACCTCGTTCATCAACTTCGGCGCGTTCCTGGCGTTCAGCCTGGTCAACCTGTCGGTGATCTTCCACTACTGGATCGGCGGCGAGAAAAAAGGCCCGCGCGAGTTGCTGCTGTTTTTGCTCTGCCCGCTGATCGGTCTGGTCGCCGACCTCTGGCTGATGGTCAGCCTCGATCATCTGGCGGTGTGGCTGGGGCTGAGCTGGCTGGCGATTGGTGTGGTGTATCTCGCCGTGCTGACCGGTGGTTTCCGCCGTCAGCCGCCGGAACTGGATTTTCAGGAAGCGACCTGAGCTTCGTGGCTTGGCTTCCCTCTGACGGGCATGGGATCCTTGGCGCTTTTGCGCCAAGGGAGTCCTTTATGTCGACCATTCATATCGCCGCTGCGCTGCTGCTCAACCCGCAAGGCCAGACTCTGCTGGTGCGCAAGCGCGGCACCACGGCCTTCATGCAACCGGGTGGCAAGATTGAAGCCCACGAGTTGCCAGTACACGCATTGGCCCGTGAGCTGGAAGAAGAACTCGGGCTGCAGATCGACCCGGCGCAGGCGATTTTCCTCAACAGCTTTTCCGCCCCCGCCGCCAACGAGCCGGGCTTCATCGTCCATGCGGAAATTTATCAACTGACGATCGATACTGACGTCTGCCCGGCGGCGGAAATCGAAGAGGTCATCTGGGTCGATCCGGCCACTGATCCGGCGCTCGAGCTGGCGCCATTGACACGCGAGCACATCCTGCCGTTTTATCGCCGTTCACTGACGGCACTCGCCTGATCATTCCCGCAAAGGACGTTGCCATGATCCCGTTGCAAGACCTGCTGATCTTCGCCGCCGCCGCGCTGCTGATGGTGCTGACGCCGGGGCCGAACATGATCTACCTGATCTCGCGTTCGATCTGTCAGGGACGCCGCGCGGGGGTGACCTCGCTGCTTGGTGTGGTCGGAGGTTTTTTTGTGCATATGTTCGCCGCGGCGGCCGGTTTGACGGCGGTATTTCTCGCCGTGCCGATGGCTTATGAAGTGTTGAAATGGGCCGGTGCGCTGTACCTGCTGTGGCTGGCCTGGCAAGCGCTGAAACCCGGCGCGCGTTCGCCCTTCCAAGCGCAGCAATTGCCGCCGGACTCGACGCGCAAGCTGATCACCATGGGTTTTCTCACCAGCGCGCTGAACCCGAAAATCGCCGTGTTCTATCTGTCGGTGTTTCCGCAATTCATCAGCCCTGAGCACGGCTCGGTGTTCACCCAAAGCATCATCCTCGGCCTGACGCAGATCAGCGTCAGCTTCAGCGTCAATCTGTTGATCGCGCTGTTCGCCGCAGGCATTGCCTCGTGGTTTGTGCGCAATCCGACGTGGTTGGCGATGCAGCGTTATTTCATGGGCCTGGTGCTCGGCGGCCTCGCCGTAAAACTGATGCTCGAACAACGCCGGGCCGCCTGACATGTGGATCGAGCGGCTGGACGCCAGCCATGCCCTGGCTTACCGCGAACTGATGCTTGAAGCCTATGACCGGCATCCGCAGGCGTTCACTTCCAGCGTGCGCGAACGCGCGGTGATGCCGTTGAGTTGGTGGGAAGGGCGCCTGACCAGCAAGCTCGATGTGGTGCTGGGGGCATTCGATGCCGGGACGTTGGCCGGAATTGTCGGCCTGGCCTTCGAACCCCGCGAGAAGGCGCGCCACAAGGCCACGCTGTTCGGCATGTATGTTTCGGCAGATTTTCGTCGCCGGGGTCTGGGCTTTGATCTGGTGCAGGCGGCATTGGCCGAAGCGCAAAAGCATCCGGCGCTGAAACTGCTGCAGCTCACCGTCACCGCCGGCAACGACGCGGCTTTTCAGTTGTATCAGCGTTGCGGCTTCATTCAGTACGGCCTCGAACCGCTGGCGGTGCGGGTGGGCGAAGAGTATTTCGACAAGATCCACATGTGGCGCCAGCTCTGACCCAGCGATAATTTCCGCCTACTGATCGTTCCCACGCTCTGCGTGGGAATGCAGCCCGGGACGCTCTGCGTCCCATCCAAAGCCGAACGCAGAGCGTCCGTTGAGGCATTCCCACGCAGAGCGTGGGAACGATCATCTCCTGCACAGCAGATCAGCGTACGGCGCTGACCCCATCGAGGGTCGAAAACGAGGTGTCCTTGGCGGTCAGCAGGAAATCGCGCATGTACGGCGCGTCGAGCATGTCGGTGCGAATCGCCGCGTACAGTGTCGCAAACAAGCCCTTTTCACCCAAGCGCTTGCCCTTCACATAACCGCGCGAGCTGTATTCATGCAGCGCCCAGTGCGGCATCCCGCAGACGCCACGGCCGCTGGCGACCAGTTGCATCATCATCACCGTCAGTTCCGAAGTGCGCACCTGCGCAGGTTCGATGTCGGCCGGTTCGAGGAAGCGGGTGAAGATGTCCAGGCGATCGCGTTCCACCGGGTAGGTGATCAGCGTTTCCGTCAACAAGTCTTCAGGAACGATGTACGGCTTGCTCGCCAGCGCATGCTGGTTGGCCACGGCGAGCATGGCTTCGTAGGTGAACAGCGGCACGTAAGTGATGCCGGCGATTTCCAGCGGATCGGAGGTCACCACCAGATCCAGATCGCCACGGGCCAGTGCTGGCAGCGGGGCGAAAGCAAAACCCGAAGCCAGGTCCAGCTCGACTTCCGGCCAGGCATCGCGGAACTGGTCGATGGTCGGCATCAGCCACTGGAAGCAGCTGTGGCATTCGATCGCCATGTGCAGACGCCCGGCGGTGCCACCGGCCAGCCGACCAATGTCCCGTTCAGCGGCGCGCAACAGCGGCAGGGTGGCGTCGGCCAGTTGCAGCAGGCGCAAACCGGCGCTGGTGAAGCGCACCGGTTTGGTCTTGCGCACGAACAACTGCATGCCCATGCGCTCTTCCAGCTCTTTGAACTGGTGCGACAAGGCTGACTGCGTCAGATGCAGGCGGTCAGCGGCATCGACCAGGCTGTCGGCTTCGCGCAGGGCGTGCAGGGTTTTCAGATGTCGGATTTCAAGCACCGGCGGGCTCCATGAAGAAAACTTGTGACGAATGCGTAGAAGGTGAGTTTGTCTCATGGAGCACGCTTTGTCGATCTGCAGGCCAGGATCCGGCGGAGCACTCGACAGACGACCGCTCGGCACTCTTCATCAAACTGTCATGCAAGTGTGGCAGCGCGCTCGCACGAACTTCATCAGACTCGCGCTCTACTGGGGTGCTGCGTTTTGGTGTTTTTCATGTTCAAGAGATTGTTTTCAGTCGCGGCCGCGTTGGCCGCGCTTTTGTTCGGGGCCGGCTCGTTTGCAGCCGGACGCTGTGACGTCAACGTGCCGACCGAGCACGCCGAGCTGGCGCAGGTCAGTCTTGCCTATCAAAGTATCGGCCGCGCATCGGACCCGGCGCTGTTGCTGGTCATGGGCCTGGGTGGGCAGTTGATTCACTGGCCGGATGAAGTGGTTGTCGCTTTGTGCCAGCAGGGTTTCCGGGTGATCCGCTATGACAACCGCGACGTCGGATTGTCGACCTGGCGGCAGGCGCCGGTCGAGGCCAATCTGACCTTCGAAGTGCTGCGTTACAAACTCGGTCTGCCGGTCTCGGCCCCTTACAGCCTGACTGACATGGCCGACGATGCGCTGGGCTTGATGACCGCGCTGAAGGTTGAGCAATTCCACGTGCTCGGCGCGAGCATGGGCGGAATGATCGCCCAGCACATGGCGGCGATGGCGCCGCAGCGGGTGGAAAGCCTGACGCTGATCATGACCACTTCCGGCGCTGAAGGCCTGCCGGCGCCGAGTGCGGCGCTGGTGCAGTTGCTCTCGCGGCGGGGCGCGCCGAACCGCGAAGTGGCGCTGGAGCAACAGGCCGATCTGCTCGCGGCACTCGGTAGCCCGGCGGTGACGGATGATCGTCAGGCCTTGCTGCAACAGGCGGCGGCGTCCTACGACCGCGCGTTCAACCCCGAAGGCGTCAAACGGCAGATCATGGCGATACTTGCCGAGCCGAGCCGGGTGGCACTGCTCAATCAACTGCGCGTGCCGACCCTGGTGGTGCATGGCACTGCCGATCCGCTGCTGCCGGTGATGCACGGCGTGCATCTGGCGGCGCACATTCAGGGCAGTCAGTTGAAACTGATTCCGGGGCTGGCGCATCGCTTTCAGGAGGCGTTCAAGGAACCGTTGCTGGCGGCGGTGCTGCCGTATCTGCAGGCGCATCGCGAGGATACTTCGCATTGGGCGCAGGTCGATCCGGCGGCGCCGAACAATCTGCTGTAAGAGTGCGCCAGCATCCTGTCGCCAAAAAAATATCAATGTGCCACTATTGTTTGCCGCGTTGTTGCCGATAAGGCGCAGGAACGTTTTCAGACATAGGGACTTGATCCATGATTTTTCGCGCTACACGTCAATGGGCCGCGCTGGCTCTGCTCGCCGTACTGACTCTCACCGGCTGCGCCCATGTGCAACCGCCCGTGGCCCTGGACAAACAGTTCTGGGATGCCAAAGAGCCGACCATCGGTGTGGCCATTACCGTCGTACCGTCGCCAGTGCTGGCGCTGACCGGCAATCAGGGCATCCTCGATTACGCCATTAATGCCGGCGTCAACAGCAAGCTCAGCGCCAACGTCGAAACCTGGCAAGTGCGCGATCTGGAAACCCTGCCCGACGCCATCGTCGCCAAGCTGCAGGCCAAGGGCTACAAGGCCAAGCGCATTGATGAAAAGGTCGATCTGAAGACCTTCAAGGAAGTCGATTTCCGCGAGGGCTACATGACCAAGGACCTGTCGCCGATGAAAGCCGCCCACGGCATCGACCGTCTGCTGCTGGTGTCGATTTATGCCACCGGTGCCACCCGCAGCTACTACAGCATCGTGCCCACCAGCGTGCCGATGGCCCAGGTCGGCGGCCAGGGCATGGTGATTGATCTGTCGGACAACAAACTCTTGTGGTACCAGCCATTCGCCGCTGTGCAAGCCGCGCAAGGCGAGTGGGACGAGCCGTCCTACACCAACCTGTCCAACGCGTTTTATCAGGCGATGGATAACAGCCGGCAGCAAATGATCGCCCCGTTCGCGCAATGAAACGTCTGGCGCTGACCTTCGCGGCGATCTCGCTGCTGGCGTTGCCTGGCTGTGCGCAGAAACCGGCACCTGAGGCCGGTTTCAAGGATCAGGCGGCGATGAGCTATGTGCAGGCACACGGGCTGAAGGTCGACGTGCAACTGCCGGCGGAATTCGTCGGCGCCAGCACGGTGATCGACAGCAAGGCGGCAGTGAACGCGGCCAATTCCAGCTACACGCTGGTGTCGAGCTCCGGCGCGGGCGCTGGGCTGGCGGGGATTCTGGTGGCCAGCCTGATCAACACGCAAATGGGTTCCGGTACGTTACAGCGCGATGCCGAAAAAGCCGCGCTGAACGAATCGCGGCCGCTGGCCGACCTGCTTGCTGGCGTGCCGTTGCAGGAGCGCTTGCAACAGCGTTTTCAGGCGGCGTCGCAGGTGTCCGGATTCAAGCAGGGGGCAGGTGCGGTGACGGCACGCTTGCTGATCGAACCGAAGCTGATGCTGACGCCCGATCGCGGCAGTTTCGTGCTGGTCAATCAGGTGCAATTGCAGGATATCGCCGGCTCGCCGCTGTACCGCATGCGCATCGAAGTGGCCAGTCAGCCGATTCGTCGTTGCGGCAAGCAATGCATTGATGATGGCGCCCTTGACCTGGCCAAGGTCACCGCCGTGCTGGATGAATGCATTGATGAATCCATGCGCGTGTTGAGCGCCGACCTGATGCAACCGACGCCACCGCCCGCCGCGCAGGAAACCCTGCGTTACGTGCTCGACGGCCAGCGCGTGGTCGAGCGCGGTTATCAACTGGCGCAGAACGGCAACTACTGGCGCTACCGCAATCTCTACGGTGCGGTGAAGTCAGTGCCGGTGCCGTTCGAGGATGCCTTGTCGTCCGCGCAACTGGCCCGAGTCTACGGTCGCTAGAGGCAGATGCGCGTGGGTTCAGGCATGCAGCCTGACCCACACGCTCACCAGCACCGTCGCCGCTATCAACCAGGCTACCGCCGCCACCGCCAGTGACGCTTCCAGGCGCAAGCGGTCGACCATCACATACAACGTCGCCAGATACACGAAGTAGGGAATGATCGACCACATCCCAAACACGATCGTGGTCTTCAGGTCGTCGACCGAACGCCCCTTGCCAACGATGTAGTGCGCAATCAGGGCAAAGGTCGGAAACAGCGGCACCAGGCCGGCGATGTAATAGTTTCTGGTCTTGGACAGTGCCGCGAGGATCAGCACCACTGCGGCGCCGATAGCGGCTTTGAGAATCAGATCCATCAGTGGCTCAGCCCGTACTTTTTGACTTTGTCGAACAGCGTGGTCTTGGCCATGCCCAGTTCCTGGCTGGCCTGGGTCAGGTTGCCGCCGCTGCGTTGCAAGGCGTCGACCAGCAGATTGCGCTCGAACGCTTCCACCGCTTCGGCAAACGCCAGGCCCTGGCCGGCGCTGGCCCCGGACTTCTTGAAGGCCGGCAGGCCGAGGGCGAAGCGTTCGGCGACGTTGCGCAGTTCGCGCACGTTGCCCGGCCAGTCGTGGCTCATCAGGTTCGACAGGGTCTGGTTGTCCAGCTCCGGCAGCGCGCGGTCGAAGCGCAGCGCCGATTGCTGGGTGAAGTGTTCGAACAGTTGCAGGATGTCTTCGCGGCGTTCGCGCAGCGGTGGCAATTCCAGGGTCACGACGTTGAGGCGGTAGTACAAGTCGCTGCGAAACTCGCCGGCCTTGCTTGACTCATCGAGGTCGGATTTGGTCGCCGCAATCACCCGGCAATCCACCGCCACACTCTGGTTCGAGCCGAGCCGTTCGAGGGTGCGTTCCTGCAATACGCGCAGCAACTTGATCTGCAATGGCAGCGGCATGCTTTCCACTTCGTCGAGGAACAGCGTACCGCCGTCGGCATGCTCGATCTTGCCGATGCGGCGTTTGCCGGCGCCGGTGAAGGCGTTGGCTTCGTGGCCGAAGATCTCGCTTTCAAAAAGGTTTTCCGGCAGGCCGCCGCAGTTCAGCGCGACGAACTGTTTGCTGTGGCGCCGACTGAAATCGTGCAGGCAACGGGCGACCAGCTCCTTGCCGGTGCCGGTCTCGCCTTCGATCAAGACGTTGGCCGAAGTGTCGGCGACGTTGGCGATCAGTTCGCGCAGATTCTGCATCGCTGGTGAACGGCCGATGATCCGCCCTTCAAGGGAGTCGCGTTCAGCCAGTTGCCGACGCAACGAGGAAACCTCGCGGGCGAGGCTGCGTTGCTCCAGCGCCCGTCGCGCGACATCGACCAGGCGCTCCGGCGAGAACGGTTTTTCCATGAAATCGTAGGCGCCTTTCTGCATCGCGCCGACGGCCATGGAAATGTCGCCGTGGCCGGTGATCAGCACCACCGGCAGGCTGCGGTCACGTTGCTTGAGACGGGTGAGCAATTCCAGGCCATCGATGCCCGGCAGGCGGATGTCGCTGATGACGATGCCGGCAAAGTTGTCGCCGACCTGCGCCAGTGCTTCTTCGGCACTGCCGACGCCGATGCACGGAATGTCTTCGAGGGTCAGCGCCTGTTGGCAGCCGAGCAGCACATGGGGGTCGTCTTCGACAATCAACACACTGAGTTCGTGGTTCATATTGGCTCGGCAGGAGTAGGGCTTACCAACGGTAAACTGAGGACGAAAGTGGTGCCACCGCCGGCCGGGTGTTCGACACCCAGGTGCCCGCCGGTAGCGGCGGCGAGGCTGGCGGACAGGGTCAGGCCCAGTCCCAGGCCTTGCTCGCCGGGTTTGGTGGTGAAGAACGGTTCGAACAGATGCTTGCGCGCTTCGGCGTCGATACCGTGGCCGTTGTCGCGCACCCGCAAGCGGTACTTGCCGTTGAATTCTTCCCCCTCCAGCCACAGTTGCGGCTGTGGTTGCGCGTGCATGGCGTCGAGGGCGTTGCCGATCAGGTTGACGAGGATCTGTTCGAGGCGGGTCTGATCGATCAGCAGCTGCACATCGGCAAACTGCCGGTGAATTTGCAGCGCGGTGTTTTCCACACGCGCGCCGAGCACTTGCAAGGCGGCGTCGACGGCTTTGCCGAGACTGGCCTGACCCTTGTTGTCGCCGCGCCGGGCAAACGAACGCAGGCTGGCGGTGATCCGGCCCATGCGGTCGATCAGGTCATTGATGGTCTTGAGGTTGGTGCTGGCGACGTCGAGCTGGCCGCGCTCGAGAAAGCGCACGGTGTTGCCCGACAGCGTGCGCATCGCCGCCAGCGGCTGGTTCAGTTCATGGGCAATACTGGTCGACATCTGGCCGATAGCCGCGAGTTTGCCGGCCTGCACAAGTTCATCCTGGGCGCGGCGCAACGTCTCTTCGGCCTGGCGGCGCTCGCGGATCTGACTCTTCAGGCGTTCGTTGCTGGCGCGCAGATCGGCGGTGCGTTCGGTAATCCGACGTTCGAGTTGGCTGTTGGCTTCCTGCAACGCTTCGCGGGCGGCGAGACGGGTGGCGAGGACTTTGCGTCGCTCGTTCCAGGCAATCAGCAGGAAGGCGAACAGGGCAAACGCCACCGCCACCAGGATGCCTTGGTTGATCGCTTCGCGGCGCAGGTCCTGCAACGGCGTGAGCAGGGTGAAATTCCACGGCGTGTCGCTCAGCAGTCGGGTTTGCGCCAGATAACTGATGTCGTCTTCGTCGGGCTGTAATTCGCTGTTGGCCGGGAAAGTCAGTTTCTCCACGCCCTCGGCCAGTGTCTCGCGGGCCAGCGGTTGCAGTTCGTTGAGCGGGAACCAGTAGTACTGCAGGCTGCGGGCGAGTTTTTCCTTGACCTCATCGCTGAGCGGGATCACCGATTTCAGCCGCCTGGCGGGATCGCTGGAGAGAATGATGATGCCGTTCTCATCGCTGACGAACGCTTCCAGACGCGCCCGTTGCCAGCGCTCTTCCATGGCTTCCAGACGCACCTTGACCACCGCGACACCGATGATCTTGCCGTGCTCTTCGAGGCCGTGGGCAAGGTAGTAACCGGGTTCACCATTGGTGCTGCCGATGCCATAGAAGCGCCCGGGCTGGCCGCGCACGGCGTCTTTGAAATAGGCGCGGAAGGACAAGTCTTCACCGAGATAACTGTCGACATCGCGCCAGTTGCTGGTGGCCATGACCCGGCCGGTGGTGTCCATCACGTAGATGGCCCGGCTGCGGCTGCGGCGGTTCAGGCCTTCGAGGTAATCGTTGACCGTCTGCCGGTGCTCCGGGGTCGGGTCGGCCAGCAACTGCGGCACACTCGTTTCGAGTTCCAGCAGACTGGGCAGGTAGGTGTATTTGCTGATCTCGCTTTCGACCGCGCGGGCGTGCAGTTCCAGCTGACGCTGGCCGTTCTCGCCGAGGCTGCGGATGCCGAAGTGTTCACTGGTCCAGAAGCCGATAAAACCCAGCCCGACCATCAGGGCGATGATCAGTGGCGGCAGGAACAGATGACGGATCAGACGGGGCTTCACGGCAAGTGATGGCTCTGCAGCGCGATAAAGAGTGGGGTCGCATTTCATCACAGATGCCTTGGGTCAACCACAACACTTGTTTGTGCCTGTGGCGAGGGGATTTATCCCCGTTGGGCCGCGAAGCGGCCCCAAAACCATCACTGCGGTTTAACTGAAAGACCGCATGCACAGGTTTTACGACTGCTGCGCAGCCGGACGGGGATAAATCCCCTCGCCACAGGGGATCTCATTGTCAGGCTGCCCGCACCCCACAGACAGGGTGCGGGTGTGTTGCTTTTAGTGCTGCAGAATTTTCTCGAGGAAGTGCTGCGCGCGTTCGGAGCGGGCGCTGATGTCGCCGAAGAATTCCTCTTTCGGGCAGTCTTCGATGATCTTGCCCTGGTCCATGAAGATCACCCGGTCGGCCACTTTACGGGCGAAGCCCATTTCGTGGGTCACGCACATCATGGTCATGCCTTCGTGAGCCAGTTGCACCATGACGTCGAGCACTTCGTTGACCATTTCCGGGTCGAGCGCCGAGGTCGGTTCGTCGAACAGCATGACGATCGGGTCCATCGCCAGCGCACGGGCAATCGCCACACGCTGTTGCTGACCACCGGACAGTTGCCCCGGATGCTTGTGGGCGTGCGCCGACAAACCTACGCGCTCGAGCAGTTGCAGACCTTTTTTGGTCGCCTCTTCCTTGCTGCGACCGAGCACCTTGATCTGCGCGATGGTCAGGTTTTCGGTGATGGTCAGGTGCGGGAACAGCTCGAAATGCTGGAACACCATGCCCACCCGCGAACGCAGTTTCGGCAGGTTGGTTTTCGGGTCAGCGATCGACGTACCGTCAACCACCACGTCGCCTTTCTGGAACGGCTCCAGGGCGTTGACGCACTTGATCAGCGTCGACTTGCCGGAACCCGACGGGCCGCAGACCACAATCACTTCGCCTTTTTTGACCTCGGTGCTGCAATCAGTCAGCACCTGGAAGTCCCCATACCACTTGTTGATGTTTTTGATAGAGATCATACGGCGAACCTTTTTTGCAGACGCTTGACCAACCGCGAGGCGGCGAAGCTGATGATGAAGTACACGAGACCGGCGAAAATCAGGAACTCATTGGAGCGGCCGATGATGTCGCCGCTGGCGCGCGAGGCGTTGAGGAAGTCCACCAGGCCCACGGTGTAGACCAGCGAGGTGTCCTGGAACAGGATGATGCTCTGCTGCAGCAACAGCGGGGTCATCTTGCGGAACGCCTGCGGCAGGATGATCAGGCGCATCATCTGCCCGTAGTTCATGCCCAGCGCTTGTGCGGCACCCATCTGGCCCTTGGAAATCGACTGCACACCGGCCCGGACGATTTCGCAGAAGTACGCCGCTTCGAACATCATGAACGCCACGACGCACGAGGTGAACGCACCGATCGGCGTGTCTTCGCCGGTGATCCAGCGCAGCACGAACGGCACTGCCAGGTAGAACCAGGTGATCACCAGCAGCAGCGGAATCGAGCGGAAATAGTTGACGTAGGCGCCAGCGATGCTCGACAGCAGCTTGTTGTGCGACAGACGGCACAGCGCGAGGATCGTGCCGAGAATCATCCCGCCGATCACGCCCATGGCCATCAGCTTGAGGGTCATCACCATGCCGTTCCACAAACCGGGAATGGCCGGGACGATGCCACTGAAATCGAATTCCATTATTTACCCCCCACGGAGATCAGGCCGGGCACCGCGACTTTCTTCTCGACCAGGCGCATCAGCAGCATCAGGCTCATGTTGAGGGTGAAATAGATCAGGGTTGCCAGGGTGAACGCTTCGAACAGGTTGGCCGAGAACTCGGCGGTCTGTTTGGTCTGCGCCAGCAATTCCATCAAACCGATCAGGGACGCCACGGAGGAGTTCTTGAACACGTTGAGGAATTCCGAGGTGAGCGGCGGAATGATGATCCGGTAGGCCTGGGGCAGCAGCACGTTCCAGTAGATCTGCGGCAGTTTGAAACCCATCGCGCGGGCGGCGGATTCCTGGCCACGAGGCAACGCCTGGATACCGGTACGCACTTGCTCGCAGACACGGGCGGCGGTGAACAGACCGAGGCAGACGACAACGCTCAGATAGGCCGAAGTAGTCGGGTTGAGGTCCTGCTTGTACCACTCCTGCAGATCCGGCGGCAGCAGATCGGGCACCAGGAAGTACCAGATGAACAGCTGCACCAGCAGCGGCACGTTACGGAACAGCTCGACGTAGCAGGTCGCGATGCCCGATACGATGCGGTTCGGCACGGTGCGCATGATGCCCAGCAGCGAGCCGAGCAGCAGGGCGATGATCCACGCCACGACGGCGATGGCGATGGTCCAGCCCAGACCGGAGATGAACCAGTCGAGATAGGTCTCGCTGCCCACGCCGGTGGACTTGAAGAACACGCCCCAGTCCCAGTTGTAATTCATTAGGGTCTCCCCTCGATTCGATCGATGTACAAGTGCCCGCCTGGGGAACTCCGTTCCCTCCCCAGTCTTTTTTCAAAGACCGGGCACACGCGATCGGCTCGACAGCCACCGGTTCGAGTGTTTCCAGAAAAATGCCAGCAGGGAATGACCATCCCCTGAAAAGGCAGGCGCCTCCTCAGGGGATAAGGTTAGTCAGAAAATCAGGACTTCTTGTCGTCAGCCGCTTTGTCGGTCGGATTGGCGATCAGGGTCTTGAGCTCGTCGCTCATCGGGAAGTTCAGGTTCAGGCCTTTTGGCGGAATCGGCTGCATGAACCACTTGTCGTAGATCTTGTTGATGTCGCCCGAAGCGTAAGTGGCCTTGATCGCGTCATCCACAGCCTTTTTGAACGGCTCGTCGCCTTTGCGCATCATGCAGCCGTAGATTTCATACGACTGTGGCGTGCCGGTCACTTCCCAATCGGCAGCTTTCTTGGCCTTGGCGGCTTCGCCGGCCAGCAGCGCGTCATCCATCATGAAGGCAACGGCCCGGCCCGATTCCAGCATCTGGAAGGACTCGCCGTGGTCTTTGGCGGAGATGACGTTCATGCCCATCTGCTTGTCGGCGTTCATCGCCTTGAGGATGCGCTCGGAAGTGGTACCGGCGGTGGTCACGACGTTCTTGCCTTTCAGATCGTCGAAATCCTTGTACTTGGAGTCTTTCTTGGACAGCAGACGGGTACCGATTTCGAAGATGCCGACGGAGAAGTCGACCTGCTGCTGACGCTCGACGTTGTTGGTGGTCGAACCGCACTCGACGTCCACGGTGCCGTTCTGCACCAGCGGGATACGGGTCTGCGAGGTGACGAGATTGTATTTGACTTGCAGGTTCGGCAAATCGAGGTCTTTCTTGATCGCGTCGACGATTGCCAGCTGGATGTCGTGCGAGTAGCCAACCGGCTTGCCGGACGCATCAGCGATGTAGGAGAACGGAATGGAGGCGTCACGGTGGCCCAGGGTGATGACACCGGACTCTTTGATCTTCTTCAGGGTGCCGGTGAGCTCGGCGGCGAAAACTGGCGTGCTGATCAGAGCGGCAGCAATGGCTGCGCCCAGGATATGGGGAACGATGCGCATCAAATTTTCCTCGACATTGTTTTTTTTATGGAGCCAGTTTGTCGGCCCTTTTTGTGCTTCGAATGCCTGACGGCTCCTGAAGTGTCGGCACAGCAGGCATTCGTCGAGAGAGTGTAGAGCATGACTCGTGCCAGACCAGCCACAGTCGGTTAACCAGTTGTTTTATAACGTTATTAAAGTTTTGTGGCGGTAATTTTTTGAGGGTGAGATCCGGTTAACCGAATCGACTGTGGAGTCGCGTTCGGAAAACCGAACGATCAAAAGCCCCTCACCCTAACCCTCTCCCGGAGGGAGAGGGGACTGACTGCGGTGGATGGTCGAGTTACGGCGACGTGAGATACCGAGTCGACCTCGGACTTTGGAACCCACGGAGATCGGCTCCCTTTCCCCCTCTACCCTTTGGGGGAGAGGGCTGGGGTGAGGGGGAAAAGATCTAACTGCCCCAATCAGGTTCAACAAAGTCCACATAACAAAAAGCCCCTGAATCTCTCGATTCAGGGGCTTTCATTTGAACGGTGAGATCAAGCCGCTTCGATCTTCCGATTCTGCTCAACCTTGCCCAGATACGTCGCGAGCTTCTGCTGCTCCTCCGCTGTGGTGAACAAGCCTAGCTTGGTACGGCGCCACAGGATGTCGTGCGCCGTGGTCGCCCACTCTTCGCTGCACAAATAATCGACTTCGCGGGTGTAGAGCCCGCCGCCGATGTGCTCACCCATGTCGGCCAGGCTTTCCACGCCTTCGAGCATGCGCCAGGTGCGGCTGCCGTAGGTGACGGCCCAGCGCCGGGCGATTTCGGTCGGGACGAAATCCAACTTGTCGCGAATTCGCGCGCTCAGCGCCTCTGGCGTGGTCATGTCTTCGCCGCCGGGCAGGGTGGCGGTGGCAGTCCAGCTCGGGCGCATTTGGGTGAAGAACGGCATCAATTGCGCCATCGCCGACTCGGCGAGTTTGCGGTAGGTGGTCAGCTTGCCACCGAACACCGACAGCAACGGCGCTTCTTCGGTACTGCCCGACAGCGCCAAGGTGTAATCGCGGGTCACTGCCGACGGATTGTCGGATTCGTCGTTGCACAAAGGACGGACGCCCGAGTAGCTGTGCACAATGTCTTCGCGGCTGAGCTGCTTCTTGAAGTGGGCGTTGACCACTTTCAGCACGTAATCGGTTTCGCCTTCGGTGATCGCCACTTTCGCCGGGTCGCCGGTGTACTCGCGGTCGGTGGTGCCGATCAGGGTGAAGTGGTTCAGGTACGGAATGGTGAAAACGATGCGCTGGTCTTCGTTTTGCAGAATGTGCGCGTGCTCGCCTTCGTACAGTTTCGGCACGATGATGTGGCTGCCCTGGATCAGGCGAATGCCGTACGGCGATTCCATCTTCAGGTCGTCACGAATGAACTTCGCCACCCACGGACCGGCGGCGTTGACCAGGGCTTTGGCGGTGATCGAAAACAGGCTGCCGTCGGCGCGCTCCAGATGCAGATGCCACAAACCTTTGCTGCGGCGGGCACTGACACAGCGGGTCTGGGTATGAACGTGGGCGCCTTTTTCGCGGGCGGCCATAGCGTTCAGGACCACGAGGCGGGCGTCATCGACCCAGCAGTCGGAGTATTCGAAGCCTTTCTTGATTTCGCTTTTCAGCGCGCTGTCGGCGCCAAACTTCAGGCTTTTCGAACTCGGCAATTTTTCGCGCTTGCCGAGGTTGTCGTAAAGGAACAGGCCGGCACGAATCATCCACGCCGGCCGCAGGTGCGGGCGGTGTGGCAGGACGAAACGCATCGGTTTGACGATGTGCGGCGCCTTGGCCAGCAGCACTTCGCGCTCAGCCAGCGCTTCACGCACCAGACGGAATTCGTAATGCTCCAGATAGCGCAGGCCACCGTGGATCAGCTTGCTGCTGGCCGACGAGGTGTGGCTGGCCAGGTCGTCTTTTTCGCAAAGGAACACCGAAAGACCGCGACCGGCGGCATCCGCTGCGATCCCTACGCCGTTGATCCCGCCGCCAATCACGGCAACGTCATAGATCTCGGAGAGAGGGGGCGTACGCAAGGTAGAGGTGGACATCGGCTGGCCTCGGTTCTTTTGGTTTTATGTCTTGGAAATCGAACATTAATGTTCATTTGCGAAAATGGTAGCCCATAAACACGCGCACAGCCAGTCGCGTTCGATTGAAAAAACTCATCGAAGGGCGATTAAAAGAAAATTTTCGAACATGAACGCGCGCAAGGGCGCAGAAGATGTGTTGTTTGATCGATTGTTTTCGCGAGCAGGCTCGCTCCCACATTTTGCAATGCATTCCAAGAGTGGGAGCGAGCCTGCTCGCGAAAGCGTCGGTTCGGTCAGCGAGGGAGAGGAATCAGACGACTTCCAGCCGAATCTTGTGCTGACTCAGCAACTGCGCCAGCGCCGGCACCGGTTGCTGATCGGTAACCAGGCAATCGATCAGGCTGATCGGCCCCAGTCGAATCATCGCGTTACGCCCGAACTTGCTCGAGTCCGCCGCCAGAATCACCTGCCGCGCATTGGCAATGATCGCTTGGGAAACGCGAACTTCCTGATAATCGAAGTCGAGCAGGCTGCCGTCCTCATCGATGCCGCTGATCCCGACCAAGGCGAAATCGACCTTGAACTGATTGATGAAATCCACACTCGCCTGACCGACCACACCGCCGTCCCGCCTTACATTGCCGCCGGTCAGCAGCACATCGAAATCATCCTTGGCGCTGAGCATCGAGGCGACGTGCAGGTTGTTGGTGATGATTTTCAGGTGACTGTGATTGAGCAGGGCGCGGGCGATCGATTCGGTGGTGGTACCGATATTGATGAACAGCGAGGCGTGATCGGGGATCTGTGCGGCGATGGCTTCGCCGATGCGTTGTTTTTCGTCGCGCATCTGATCGGCGCGCATCGCATACGCGGTGTTTTCGACACTGGAATCGTACGCGGCGCCACCGTGGTAGCGACGCAGCAGATTGGCTTCCGCGAGCTGATTGATGTCGCGGCGGATGGTTTGCGGGGTGACAACGAACAGCGTGGCCATTTCCTCGATGCTCACATAGCCGCGTTCGCGGACCAGCTCGAGGATTTGTTGCTGACGGGGAGGCAGATTCATGGGGCTTCCTTTGGGCTGCCGTGCAAAATTTGCCCATGATGCCGCAGGAATCTGCTCCCTACCAGTTAGATACCCTTCTGGAACTGCACGTTGGCTTATTCGGCGTCCTCACGCGCCCAGTCACGGGTGCGGCTGACGGCTTTCTTCCAGCCTTTGTAGAGTTTCTCTTTCTCGGTTTCGTCAAGGCTCGGTTCGAACTCGCGCTCGATCACTGCTTTGCCGCGCAGTTCTTCCAGGCTGCCCCAGAAACCGCAGGCCAGACCGGCCAGATAGGCAGCGCCGAGTGCGGTGGTTTCGCGCATTTGCGGGCGCTCCACCTGAGTGCCGAGGATGTCGGCCTGGAACTGCATGAGGAAGTTGTTCGCCACCGCGCCGCCGTCCACACGCAGGGCCTTGAGGCGTTCGCCGGAGTCCTGTTGCATGGCGTCGAGTACGTCGCGGGTCTGGTAGGCGATCGATTCCAGCGCGGCGCGGATGATGTGATCCACGCGTACGCCGCGCGTCAGGCCGAACAGCGCGCCACGGGCATACGGGTCCCAGTACGGTGCGCCGAGACCGGTAAACGCCGGCACCAGATACACGCCGTTGCTGTCCTTGACCTTGTTGGCAAAGTATTCGGTGTCGTGGGCGTCGTTGACGATTTTCAGTTCATCGCGCAGCCATTGCACGGTCGAACCGCCGTTGAACACGGCGCCTTCCAGAGCATAAGCCACTTCGCCGCGTGGGCCGCAGGCGATGGTGGTGAGCATGCCGTGCTGGGATTTCACTGCTTTGTCGCCGGTGTTCATCAGCAGGAAGCAACCGGTGCCGTAGGTGTTTTTCGCTTGGCCCGGCTCCACACACATCTGGCCGAACAGTGCTGCCTGCTGGTCGCCGGCGATACCGCCGATGGCGATGCCGCTCTTGGTGCGACCGTAGATTTCCGAGGAGGCTTTGACTTCCGGGAGCATCTCGCGCGGGATGTCGAGGATCTCCAGCATCTTCGAATCCCACTCCAGCGAGTGAATGTTGAAGAGCATGGTGCGCGAGGCGTTGGTGTAGTCGGTGACGTGCACCTTGCCGCCGGTGAATTTCCAGATCAGCCAGCTATCGACGGTGCCGAACAGCAGCTCGCCGTTGCGCGCACGCTCGCGGCTGCCTTCGACGTTGTCGAGGATCCACTTCAGTTTGGTGCCGGAGAAGTACGGGTCGGTGACCAGGCCGGTGGTGTCGCGGATGTAGTCTTCGTGACCATCGCGCTTGAGCTGCTGGCAGATCTCGGTGCTGCGGCGGCACTGCCAGACGATCGCGTTATAGACCGGACGGCCGGTGGTCTTGTCCCAGACCACGGTGGTTTCACGCTGGTTGGTGATACCGATGGCGGCGACCTGGTCGTGATGCAGGCCGGCCTGGGCCAGCGCCTCAACCATCACAGCGCTCTGGGTGGCGAAAATTTCCATCGGGTCATGCTCGACCCAACCGGCTTGCGGGTAATGCTGAACGAATTCGCGCTGCGCGGTGCAGACCACGTTCGCGTCGCGGTCGAAGATGATCGCGCGCGAGCTGGTCGTACCCTGATCAAGGGCAATGATGTAGTTCTTGTTCTGAATGTCGGTCATGTCGATTGCCTTGGACGAAAAAAACGAGAGTGGGCCGTGGCGCAGGCTCGGATGGGCAGGAGCCGGCGCCGACTGTTTCAAGAAGTTCTTGGTTTGCCGTCAATGGCCGGTTCTGCATCCTTTGTAGCAGGTGTGGCGCCGGTCAGGTGACGGG
Source organism: Pseudomonas sp. Sample_21 (assembly GCF_004307525.1). Classification (NCBI taxonomy): domain Bacteria; kingdom Pseudomonadati; phylum Pseudomonadota; class Gammaproteobacteria; order Pseudomonadales; family Pseudomonadaceae; genus Pseudomonas; species Pseudomonas sp. Sample_21. The sequence goes on from NZ_RCNZ01000100.1 coordinate 51,513, forward strand.
CAATCAGCCCGCGATACCCGGCAGCGCCGAGGCAGGCACCGACAATCGGTGCAAAAATCGGAATCAGGAAGTACGGAATATCACGACCACCGGTGAAGGAAATTTCACCCCAACCGGTAAAGAAAGTCATCAGTTTCGGACCGAAGTCACGCGCAGGGTTCATCGCGAAACCGGTCAGCGGACCCATCGCACTGCCGATCACGGCAATCAGCAAACCGATCAGCAGCGGCGCCATCGGGCCGCGTGGCAGGCCGTTGTTGTCATCGGTCAGGGCCATGATCACGCCCATCAGGATCGCGGTGATGATCATCTCGACCAGAAACGCCTGGGCCGTCGACAGCACCGGGTTCGGGTAGGTAGAGAACACCGAGGCCAATTCCAGGCTGGCAGCCGAGCCACGAACCATCTGGTGGGTTTGTTCGTAATCGAAGAACAGATTGCTGTAGAGCGTGTAGACCAGCAATGCGCCGCAGAAGGCGCCGGCAATCTGCGAAAGGATGTAGAACGGCAATTTGCGCTTTTCGAAGTCAGCGAAGATTGCCAGAGCGATGCTCACGGCCGGGTTCAGGTGCGCGCCGGAAACCCCGGCGGTGAGGTAGATCGCCATGCTCACGCCGACGCCCCAGATGATGCTGATCTCCCACAGGCCGAAGCTGGCGCCCGCGACTTTGAGCGCGGCGACACAACCGGTGCCGAAGAAGATCAGAAGGGCGGTGCCCAGGAATTCGGCCATGCATTGGCCGGAAAGCGATGGTTGCGGTAAAGCAGCTGTCATTGAAAACCTCGGTTCTTTTTCTTGTGTGGCGCCTTGCCAACGGAGCAGGGCGCGATCTTCACCGGGTCGGAATCCCCATTCGGTTCCCGGGTTACTGCTGGGTACTGCGCGAAGCACGATTCTTACATTATTCAGATTCGAAAAAATATAGACAAGAAACAAACCTGTCAAAGGTCGAAAGTGAACCGCCGGTCACAATAAAACTATTCGCCGTGTGAATGATCAGCGCCGCGAACGGCTTGAATGCAGCGCGAAGCCACGGGATTCGCGGCTTGGAATAGAGCCTTTTGCCCAACGATGACCTAGAATCCGCCGCAGGTTTTTCAAAGACTGCCGAACCCGGAGCTGCCATGACACCAGCGTTGGACTTGTTGAAAAAAGTTCGTGCCGAACATCGCGTGCACAGTTACGAACATGATCCGAAGGCCGCGTCCTACGGGCTGGAGGCAGCGGAGAAGCTCGGGCTCGCACCGGCGCAAGTGTTCAAAACCCTGCTGGCCGCCAGTGAAAAAGGCGAACTGCTGGTGGCCGTAGTGCCGGTCGTCGGAACGCTCGACCTCAAGGGACTGGCACACGCCGCCGGAGTGAAAAAAGCCGAAATGGCTGATCCCGCCGCCGCGCAACGCTCCACCGGCTACCTGTTGGGCGGCATCAGCCCGCTCGGGCAGAAGAAACGCCTGCGCACCTTCATCGACAATTCCGCTCAGGAGTTTGCGACTATCTATGTGAGTGCCGGGCGGCGAGGACTTGAAGTGGAGCTGGCGCCAGCAGTATTGGCTGAGCACACCCAGGCGCAGTTCGCCGATATCGGCCGCGCGTAATAGTCGCGCCGGCTGTATGAAGAAAAAATTGCGCTTCTGTCACTGGCAGTGATCCGGCCCGCCGTTGCATGCTCGGTCGACCAATTCAGGGAGAAAATCATGCAGCTTGCGTTTCATCAGGTCGACGCGTTCAGTGATCGGCCGTTCAGTGGCAACCCGGCGATGGTCTATCGGCTCGACAGCTGGCTGGCCGATGACTTGATGCAGAAGATCGCCGCCGAACACAACCTGGCGGAGACTGCGTTTCTGGTGCGCGAAGGCCAGGCCTGGCATATCCGCTGGTTCACCCCGACCACCGAAGTGCCGCTGTGCGGGCATGCGACCCTGGCCAGCGCGTTTGTACTGTTCGAAATCTATAAGGAAAGTGCCGAGCGCATCGACTTCACCTGCAAGTCCGGGCCGTTGAGTGTCAGCCGCGAAGGCGACCGCTTGTGGCTGGATTTTCCGACCATCGTGCCATCGGAAATCGGCGTGACGCTGGATGTCGAGCGGGCGCTGGGCGTTGAGGCTGTCGACGTTCTCGGCTCCAACGAACTGTTCGTCGTGCTGGACTCGGAACAGGCGGTGCTCGACTGTAAACCGGACATGGCAGCGCTGGCGAAACTGCCGTGGCTGGGGGCGATTGTCACTGCGCGTGGCAACCAGCATGACTTCGTCTCGCGCTATTTCGCCCCGGCCATCGGTATCAATGAAGACCCGGTGACCGGCTCGACCCATTGCAGCCTGATTCCGTACTGGGCCAAACGTCTGGGCAAATCGAACCTGACCGCGTGCCAGCGCTCGGCGCGGGGCGGGGAGTTGTTCTGTCGGCTGGAAGGTGAGCGAGTGAAGATTGGCGGCAATGCGACGCTGGTGGCCAGCGGTACCCTGTTTTTAGGCTGAGGCAATACCAACTGTGGGAGCGAGCCTGCTCGCGAAAGCGCTCTTTCAGTCAACATCTTCGGCGACTGAAACACCGCATTCGCGAGCAGGCTCGCTCCCACAATTTTTATCCAGTGCAGATCAGAGGCTGGTGCTGAATCGACGGACGCCGTTTTCCACCGCCGGAATCTGTGCCGCAGTGCTCCCCGAAGCCTGGAACAGCACCAGGTGATCCGCCGCTACGCGAATCCCGACCTGCGCGCCAACCAGATGATCGGCATGGCTGGGGAAGATCGATTCCAGCTGCGCGCCGGTCGGCAGTTGCAGGCGATACAAGGTCGCCGCGCCGAGGAATGTCTTGCCGACAATCTGCGCCTGCAACGCGCTGTCCGGCGCGTAAACAATGTCATCCGGACGCAACAGCACATCCACCGCGCCGCCAATCGGCCAGGTGTAAGCACGGTTGCCGCGCAGTTCACCGAGTTCGGTCTGCACCGACTCCGGACTGACGAGTTGGCCGCGAATGAAATAACCCTGACCGATGAAACTGGCGACATAAGGCGTCGCCGGTTCGTGGTAGAGGTTGTAGGGCGTGTCCCACTGTTCCAGCCGACCTTCCTTGAATACGCCAACGTGATCGCTGACGGCAAAGGCTTCTTCCTGATCGTGGGTGACCAGAATCGCACTGGTGCCACGGGCCTTGAGGATGTCGCGCACCTCATGGCTGAGCTTGCGGCGCAGTTCGCCATCGAGGTTGGAGAACGGCTCGTCGAGCAGCAGCAACTGCGGCTCCGGCGCCAGGGCGCGGGCGAGGGCGACCCGCTGTTGTTGGCCGCCGGACAGCTCGTGCGGAAAGCGCTTGCCGAGGATTTTCAGGTTGACCAGTTCCAGCAGCTCTTCGACCACGCGCGCCTTGTTCGGGTGCTTGCGGATGCCGAAGGCGATGTTGTCGGCCACGCTCAGGTGCGGGAACAGCGCGTAGTCCTGAAACACCATGCCGATCCGGCGTTTCTCCGGCGCCAGGGTGAAACCGGCACTGGAGAGGGTTTCGCCACCGAGGGTGATTTCGCCTTCGTGCACCGGTTCGAAACCGGCGATGGCGCGCAGGGTGGTGGTCTTGCCGCAGCCGGACGAGCCGAGCAGGCAGCCGATGTCGCCGGCGTTGAGGTGCAGATTGAGGTTCTGCACCACGCGTTGATCTTGGTAGCCGCAAGCGAGGTTGCGCAGGTTCAGCAGTAATTCATGGCTCATGCGTGGTGATATGCCGGTTCGACGAGGAACTCGAGCAGGGCCTTCTGTGCGTGGAGACGGTTTTCTGCCTGATCCCAGGCGACTGAGCGCGGGTCATCGAGCAGGTCGAGACTGATTTCTTCGCCACGGTGCGCCGGCAGGCAGTGCATGAACAGCACGTCCTCGGCAGCGAGGTCGAGCAGGGCACGGTTGACCTGAAACGGCGCGAACAGCTTGAGGCGCTTGGCAGTTTCCTCTTCCTGACCCATGGAAGTCCAGACGTCGGTGCTGACCAGATGCGCGCCACGCACGGCGTCTTGCGGATCGCGGACGATGGTCACGCGATCACCAGCCTGGGCGACGAACTCCGGGTTCGGCTCGTAGCCTTCCGGGCAGGCAACGCGCAATTGGAAGTCGAACTGGATCGCCGCTTCTATATAGCTGTTGCACATGTTGTTGCCGTCACCGATCCAGGCCACGGTCTTGCCCTGGATCGAGCCACGGTGTTCGAGGAAGGTCTGCATGTCGGCGAGCAACTGGCACGGGTGCAGATCATCGGACAGGCCGTTGATCACCGGCACCCGCGAGTTGGCGGCGAATTCGGTGAGGGTGCTATGGGCGAAGGTGCGGATCATCACCGCATCGAGCATGCTCGACATGACGATGGCGCAATCGCTGATCGGCTCGCCACGGCCCAGTTGGGTATCGCGCGGGGACAGGAAAATCGCCTGGCCGCCGAGCTGGATCATGCCGGCCTCGAAGGAGATCCGGGTACGGGTCGAGGATTTTTCGAAGATCATCCCCAGCACGCGGTTTTTCAGAGGCTCGAACAGTACGCCGCGGTTACGCAGGTCCTTGAGCTCAACGCCTCGACGGATCACGCTGACCAGCTCTTCGGGCGTGCAATCCATCAGGGAGAGAAAGTGCCTTGCGCTCATCATTGACTACCTTTTTGCTACAGACCGCAGATGCTCAAAGCCTTGTTTAACGGAACAACGGGCGAGACCTGCGGCGTAAGCCGCACGGGGCGACGAAATAGGGGGAGGCGCGATATTGACACTAAATGTCGCGTTTTTCCAATAGGGTACTTTTTCAGCGGGATTCGGAGCGCGGACCGAGCATTTCGATCACGCATGTTGAAGCCGGATTCAGTACAGCGGTGAGCCTCTTTGTACACTGGCGCCGCCGGGCTTGGCAATGCGCCGCGACGGCAACGCAGCGGTCCTGGTCGGTTTACGAACGCGGCGCCACCGATTCGCTTGGTCGGATGTTCAGACTGAAACATTTGCTAAAGCAAAGTGCTGGGTTATAAATAAGTTTCGAGCGACGCAGGAAGCCTCCGCATGGAATCGAAAGAACAACTGTTAATGGAGCTGCTGGGCCACACGGCTCGCTCCCTGACCCATCTCACCGCGTCCGTCACCTCGATGTCTTTCGAGTTGCTGCGCAGTGACGACGAAGTGGTCAAATCCGCCGGTCGGCACATGATCGATCGCATGGCCACCATCAGCGCCGGGCTCGATGAGCACTGGCGATTGATCGGCGAGCTCACCGGCGTGCACGTCGCCCATGAGCAGATCGAAACCATCCAGGAAATCCAGCTGGCGGCACCGCCGCAGTTGCCGCCGAACTGATCGCGGCGATTTATCGGCTGTCCTGATAACCGTCGATTCACAAGACGAACGTCGCTGGCGCCGTCTCTGCGCACGGGCCATAGTTTTGTTCCCGCGGGCGTGATTGCCTGCTCCCGAACAAGACAGAGACTGGCCATGACCAAGACTCTTCACCACCGTGCATGCCACCTGTGCGAAGCCATTTGCGGGCTGACCATCGAAACCACGGAAACCGATGGCAACGTCGCGATCACCTCGATCAAGGGTGATGCCCTCGACACCTTCAGCCGCGGCCATATCTGCCCGAAAGCCGTGGCTCTGCAAGACATTCAAAACGATCCCGATCGCCTGCGTCAGCCGATGCGCCGCGTCGGCAGCGAATGGCTGCCGATCGAGTGGGACGAGGCGTTTGCGCTGGTGGCCGAGAAACTCGCGGCGATTCAGGAACGTCACGGGCAGAACGCCGTTGCGGTGTATCAGGGCAATCCGAGCGTGCACAACTACGGCCTGATGACTCACAGCAATTACTTCCTGGGGTTGCTGAAAACCCGCAATCGCTACTCGGCAACGTCGGTCGATCAACTGCCGCACCACCTCAGCAGCTACCTGATGTACGGCCACGGTTTGCTGTTACCGATTCCCGATATCGATCACACCGACTTCATGCTGATCCTCGGCGGCAATCCGCTGGCGTCCAACGGCAGCATCATGACCGTGCCGGACGTCGAGAAGCGCCTGAGGGCGATTCAGGCGCGCGGCGGCAAAGTGGTGGTAGTCGATCCGCGCCGCAGCGAAACCGCAGCGATGGCCGATCAACACGTTTTCGTCCGCCCGGGCGGCGATGCGGCGCTGTTGTTCGGCATGCTCAATACGCTGTTCAGCGAAGGCCTGACCCGCGACAGCCATTTGCCGGTCGATGGCCTCGACGAGGTGCGCAGCGCCGTGGCTGCGTTTAGTGCCGAAGCGATGAGCCCGCTCTGCGCAGTGCCTGCCGAACAGATTCGCCAACTGGCGCGCGACTTCGCTGCCGCACCGAGTGCCGTCTGCTATGGGCGCATGGGCGTCTCGACCCAGGCCTTCGGCACCCTCTGTCACTGGGTGGTGCAGTTGATCAATCTGGTCACCGGCAATCTCGACCGCGTTGGCGGTGCTCTTTGCACCGAGCCGGCGGTGGATCTGGTGGCGTCGACCTCGGGCGGGCATTTCAACAAATGGCAGAGCCGGGTTTCCGGGCGTCCGGAATACGGCGGCGAGTTGCCGGTCTCGGCACTGGCCGAAGAGATGCTCACGGAGGGCGAGGGGCAGATCCGCGCGCTGATCACTGTGGCCGGCAACCCGGTGTTGTCGACACCCAACGGCCGGCAGCTGGAGCAGGCGCTGGACGGCCTCGACTTCATGCTCAGCATCGACCTGTACATCAACGAAACCACGCGCTATGCCGATCTGATCCTGCCGTCGACCTCGGCGCTGGAAAACGATCACTACGACACCACGTTCAATCTGTTCGCGGTGCGTAACGTCACCCGCTTCAATCGCGCCATCCTCGCCAAGCCCGAGGGGGCTTTGCATGATTGGGAGATCTTCGTCGGGCTGGCCAAGGCCTTCGCCGAGAAAACCGGTAAAGAACTGAAACCAACGATGCCGCCGGCGAAGATGATCGATATGGGCCTGCGCATGGGCCGCTATGGCGATGCGTCCGAGCACAAGTTGTCGTTGGCGACGCTGTTCGATCATCCGCACGGTATTGATCTGGGGGCGCTGAAGCCGAATCTGGCGTCACGTCTGAAAACGCCGAATCAGCGTATCCAGGCCGCACCGCCGGAAATTCTCGCCGACCTCGCACGCTTTGCCGCGTTGCAGGCGCCGGCAGCCGATGAATTGTTGATGATCGGCCGCCGCCATGTGCGCAGCAACAATTCGTGGATGCACAATTTCCATCGACTGGTGAAAGGCAAGCCACGGCATCAGTTGCTGATGCACCCGGATGACCTGGCCAGCCGTGGTCTGGCCGACGGGCAACGGGTTCGGGTGAGTTCGCGGGTCGGACAGATCGAGGTAGAAGTGCTCGCCAGTCTCGACATGATGAAAGGCGTGGTCAGCCTGCCGCACGGCTGGGGCCATGCGCGCCCGGGCGTGCAGATGGCGATCGCCAGCGGCCAGCCGGGATCGAGCGCCAACGACCTGACCGACGAGTGCCAGCTCGACGAACTGTCGGGCAACGCGGCGTTGAACGGTGTGCCGGTGACCGTGGCGGCGGCTTGAGCGGGTCTGTCGGGGAGACCGAGCATGGCGCTCGGGATTCCGTTACAATGCGCCACCGTGCCGACCTCAGAGTCGGAAAGTTCAGCCGAGGTGCTCCATGGATATCATCGAAACGATTAAAGAGCAGATTGCCAACAACACCATTCTGCTTTACATGAAAGGCTCGCCGAATGCCCCGCAGTGCGGCTTCTCCGCAAAAGCTGCGCAAGCCGTGATGGCCTGTGGTGAAAAGTTCGCGTACGTGGACATCCTGCAGAACCCGGAAATCCGCGCCAACCTGCCGAAGTACGCCAACTGGCCGACTTTCCCGCAACTGTGGGTCGGCGGTGAGCTGGTCGGCGGCAGCGACATCATGACCGAGATGGCTGCAGACGGTTCGCTGCAAAGCACCATCAAGGCGGCTGTGGAAGCGGCAGCGGCGAACAAGTCCGAAGCCTGATTCTACTTTCATATAGTTTCGCTCGACGACGCGTCTCCTGTAGGAGCTGTCGAGTGAAACGAGGCTGCGATCTTTTGATCTTCGGCCAACAAAAAGCCCCGCACCTCGAAAGAGGGCGGGGCTTTTTGTTGGTTATACGAGTTGACTGAGTATCAAGGCTGAAATCGATAAAGATCGCAGCCTCGTTTCACTCGACAGCTCCTACTCTTCGCCCATCTGCGACTGCAGATAGTTTTCCA
>NZ_RCNZ01000053.1:0-57505 GCF_004307525.1 Pseudomonas sp. Sample_21
CTCCGTACACCCACTGCCCTACCGCGCCAACCCCGCCGACTATTTCGCGGCCATTCGCAACGCACCCGGCGCCGTGCTGCTCGACAGCGGCCGGCCGAGCGCTGAACGCGGCCGTTATGACTTGCTCAGCGCCTGGCCGCTGGAACAACTGGCGGTGTTGCCGGACGAGAGCGGCGCGTATTTCCTCCAGCGCCTGCGTGACCACCTCAGCCGCTTGGGCGAAGCTCAGTTGCCTGCCGGGTATGAATTACCATTCGCCGGCGGGCTGATCGGCTATCTGAGCTACGACTTCGGCCGGCATCTGGAGAACCTGCCGAGTCAGGCGCTGGATGACCTGCAACTGCCCGATGCGCGTTTTGGCCTGTACGACTGGGCGCTGATCAGCGATCACCACGGGCAAACCAGCCAATTGGTCTTTCATCCATCGCTTGTCGACAGTGAACGGCAGCGATTGGTCGCGCTGTTCACTCAGCCTCAAGTTGACGCGCTGGCGCCTTTCAAACTGAACGCCCCGATGGCCGCTGATCTCTCGGCCGACGATTACCGTCAGGCCTTCGAACGCATTCAGGACTACATCCAGGCTGGCGACTGCTATCAGGTCAACTTCGCGCAACGCTTTCGTGCTGAATGCCAGGGCGATCCGTGGCTGGCTTACTGCGCTTTACGTCAGGCCTGCCCGACGCCGTTCTCCGGGTTCCAGAGCCTGCCCGACGGCGGCGCGGTGCTGAGCCTGTCACCGGAACGTTTCGTCAGAGTCAGCCAGCGCCAAGTCGAAACCCGTCCGATCAAGGGCACCCGCCCCCGTGGCGTCACCCCAGCCGAGGACGCCGCCAACGCCGCCGAACTGCTGGCCAGCCCCAAGGATCGCGCGGAAAACCTGATGATCGTCGACCTGCTGCGCAACGACCTCGGGCGCACCTGCCGCATCGGCTCGGTGCGGGTGCCGGAGTTGTTCAGTCTGGAGAGCTATCCGAACGTGCATCACCTGGTCAGCAGCGTGACCGGTGAACTGGCGACGGATCGTGATGCGCTGGACCTGATCGCCGGCAGTTTCCCCGGCGGCTCGATCACCGGCGCACCGAAGATTCGGGCGATGCAGATCATCGACGAGCTGGAACCGACCCGGCGCGGTCTGTATTGCGGCTCGTTGCTGTATCTGGACGTGCGCGGCGAGATGGACAGCTCCATCGCCATCCGCAGTCTGCTGGTCAAGGATGGTCAGGTGTGCTGCTGGGGCGGCGGCGGGATCGTCGCTGATTCGGACTGGCAGGCGGAGTATCAGGAGTCGATGACCAAAGTGCGGATCCTGCTCGATACCCTGCAGAACCTCTGAAGCATCGCGAGCAGCCTCCCACACCGATCGTTCCCACGCTCCTGCGTGGGAATGCAGCCCGGGACGCTCCGCGTCCCATCCAAAGCCGAACGCGGAGCGTCCGATGAGGCGTTCCCACGCAGAGCGTGGGAACGATCATCGTGTGGGAGCGAGCCTGCTCGCGAAGACGTCCTTCCAGACGACTACAAACTCAACTCTCTATTAGAGGCCTTGAGAAATTCCCGCTTCAGCTCTTCAAACGTATGCACCGCCGGGAACTGCGGAAACTCGCGAATCACGTTGTCCGGCGCGTGAAACAGAATCCCCGCATCCGCCTCGCCGAGCATGGTCGTGTCGTTGTACGAATCACCCGCCGCGATCACCCGGTAGTACAGACTCTTGAACGCCAGCACCGACTGGCGCTTGGGATCTTTCTGACGCAGTTGATAGCCCGTCACCCGACCACTTTCGTCAGTGATCAAGCGATGGCAGAGCAAGGTCGGGAAGCCCAGCTGGCGCATCAGTGGCTGTGAAAACTCATAAAAAGTGTCCGAGAGAATCACCACCTGAAAGCGCTCGCGCAGCCAGTTGACGAACTCCACCGCGCCATCCAGCGGTTTCAGTGTGGCGATCACTTCCTGAATGTCCGAGAGCTTGAGACCGTGCTCATCGAGGATGCGCAGGCGCTGCTTCATCAAAACGTCGTAATCGGGAATGTCCCGAGTGGTGGCCTTGAGGGAGTCGATTCCGGTTTTTTCGGCGAAGGCGATCCAGATTTCCGGTACCAGTACCCCTTCAAGATCCAGGCAAGCAATTTCCACAAGACACTCCCGTTTGTAGTGATTATTTGAGTCAAGCGAGGCCGAACTCTAGCGTCTGCACCCGAGGCGCGCAACGCAGAGGACGCCCCGGGCGCGGCAGCTTTTTGTTACCATCGGCCCCCTATAGAGCGCCCGAGCGCCATTGACCTGTAGGAAGCCGCCCTGATGAGCCCAACGTTTGACGTCGTGGAACTCGCCACGACCTATGCCAACAAATCCGCCCAGGACATCCTCAAGCTCGCCTTCGCCGAGTTCGGCGATGACTTGTGGATATCTTTCAGCGGCGCCGAGGACGTGGTGCTGGTGGACATGGCGTGGAAGCTGAACAAGAACGTCAAAGTGTTCAGCCTCGACACCGGCCGCCTGCATCCGGAGACCTACCGTTTCATCGAGCACGTGCGCGAGCATTACCAGATCGATATTGAAATTGTTTCGCCGGACTACACGAAACTCGAACCGTTCGTGAAGGAAAAAGGCCTGTTCAGTTTCTACAAGGATGGCCACGGCGAATGCTGCGGCATCCGCAAGATCGAGCCGCTGCGGCGCAAGCTGTACGACGTCAAAGCCTGGGCCACCGGCCAGCGCCGCGATCAGAGCCCGGGCACCCGCAGCGCTGTGGCGGTGCTGGAAATCGACACAGCTTTCTCGACACCGGAACGCACCCTGTACAAGTTCAACCCGCTGGCGCAGATGACCAGCGAGGAGATCTGGGGCTACATCCGCATGCTCGAACTGCCGTACAACAGCCTGCACGAGCGCGGTTTCATCAGCATCGGCTGCGAACCCTGCACCCGCCCAGTGCTGCCGAACCAGCACGAGCGCGAAGGCCGCTGGTGGTGGGAAGAAGCCACGCAGAAAGAATGCGGCTTGCATGCCGGGAATATCATCAGCAAGAGTAAGGTTTGATCCCCCATTTATAGAAAGACCTGTGGGAGCGAGCCTGCTCGCGAAAGCGCAGTTCCAGTCAACGTTGCAGTTGCCTGATCCACCGCATTCGCGAGCAGGCTCGCTTTCACATTGATAGGTGCCAGGCACACAAAAGGTGTACACAAGGTTGTCACCATCGGTGCCATTTATGTGTGCACTTTCAGTTCTGACGCCCTGAAAAGTTACACTCTCCAGCAGAATCCCCATCTGCTTGCCCCTCTGCAAACTCCCTCCCCTGAAAAAAATTCCTGTCCAATCGATCAATTTATATCGCCGGTTTTTCAGCAACTTATGCCGCATTGATAACTATTCGAAATGAGCCCTGCCGCTTATAGATTGGCAACTGGCACAAATCTGGCTTTATCGCATACATGTTTTGTATACAAAACTGCAAAACATGCACACTTTCGATCCGCAAGCCTGAAGCGCCCTATCCCGTACAGGCTGCAGATGCCCCATAACCAGTGATGTTTTCACCGCCGCGACGAAGATTTGTCGAGCCTGAGCGCTCATGCACAGTCATCGCGGGAGTGAACGTCAGGAGCCTGCCGGAATGCGTACAAGTCTTTCGAATAACATCGCGCTGGGTCTGCCCTCTTCCACGCTCGATCAACCGTTGCCCGATGACGGACTGAGCGAGCCGCTGCAACTGAGCCCGCGCCTGCACAACAGCGATCTGGCGCCGACCAAAGCCGAAGGGCGACGCTGGGGCCAGTACAGCATCTTCGCCCTGTGGACGAACGACGTGCACAACATCGCCAACTACTCGTTCGCCATCGGCCTGTATGCGTTGGGCCTGGGCGGCTGGCAGATTCTGCTGTCGCTGGGGATCGGCGCGGCGCTGGTGTACTTCTTCATGAACCTGTCCGGGTACATGGGGCAGAAAACCGGGGTGCCGTTTCCAGTGATCAGCCGGATCAGTTTCGGCATTCACGGTGCGCAAATTCCTGCATTGATCAGGGCGGTTATCGCCATCGCCTGGTTCGGTATTCAGACGTACCTCGCCTCGGTGGTATTCCGCGTCTTGCTGACCGCTGTGCATCCAGGCTTCGCCGAATACGATCACGACTCGATTCTGGGCCTGTCGAGCCTGGGCTGGGTGTGCTTCGTGGCGATCTGGCTGGTGCAACTGGCGATTCTCGCCTACGGCATGGAGATGGTGCGCCGTTACGAGGCGTTTGCCGGGCCGGTGATTCTGCTGACCGTTGCTGCCCTCGCCGGGTGGATGTACTTCCAGGCTAACGCGACCATTGCCTGGTCGATCCGCGAGCCGCTGACCGGTGGCGAGATGTGGCGCAACATCTTTGCCGGCGGCGCGTTGTGGCTGGCGATCTACGGCACGCTAATCCTCAACTTCTGCGATTTCGCCCGTTCTTCGCCGTGCCGCAAAACCATCAAGGTAGGAAATTTCTGGGGCTTGCCGGTGAACATTCTGGTGTTCGCTGCGATTACCGTGTTGCTGTGTGGCGCGCAGTTCCAGATCAACGGGCGGATCATCGAAAGCCCGACCGAAATCATCGCCTCGATCCCCAACACATTCTTTCTGGTGCTCGGCTGCCTGGCTTTTCTGATCGTCACCGTCGCCGTGAACATCATGGCCAACTTCGTCGCCCCGGCGTTCGTCCTCAGCAACCTGGCGCCGAAGTACCTGACCTTCCGCCGCGCCGGGTTGATCAGCGCGACCATTGCCGTGCTGATCCTGCCGTGGAACCTCTACAACAGCCCGCTGGTGATCGTGTATTTCCTGTCGGGCCTAGGCGCCCTGCTCGGCCCGCTGTACGGGGTGATCATGGTCGACTACTGGCTGATCCGCAAAGGCCGGATCAATGTGCCGCAGCTCTACAGCGAAGACCCCAACGGCGCTTATTACTACAGCCGTGGCATCAATTTCCGCGCGGTGGCGGCGTTTATTCCTGCAGCGCTGATCGCCATCGTCCTGGCCCTGGTACCTGGTTTCCACAGCGTTTCACCGTTCTCCTGGCTGATCGGTGCCGGTATCGCCGGCATGCTTTACCTGATCATCGCCAAACGCCAGACGCATTACGCCGAAGTCAGCGGCGAATGCATCGCTGTGGATAACGTCAGCCACTGATCCCTTCGCGGCCCGGTTTTCGGGCCGCACCACTGCCCGCAATAAGGATTTTCCATGCGTATTCTCGTGGTCAACGTCAACACCACCGAATCCATCACCGACGCCATCGCCCGCTCGGCGCAGGCCGTCGCTTCGCCCGGTACCGAAATCGTCGGCCTGACCCCGTACTTCGGCGCCGAATCGATTGAAGGCAATTTCGAAAGTTACCTGGCCGCCATCGCCGTCATGGACCGGGTGATGGCCTACGACCAACCCTTCGACGCCGTGATTCAGGCCGGCTACGGTGAGCACGGCCGCGAAGGCTTGCAGGAATTGCTCAACGTGCCAGTGGTAGATATCACTGATGCGGCGGCCAGCACCGCGATGTTCCTCGGCCATGCCTACTCGGTGGTGACCACGCTGGATCGCACCGTGCCGCTGATCGAAGATCGACTGAAATTGTCCGGTCTGTGGGATCGCTGTGCCTCAGTGCGCGCCAGTGGTCTGGCGGTTCTGGAGCTGGAACACGAACCGCAGCGCGCACTGGAAGCGATCGTGCAGCAGGCCGAACTGGCGGTGACCCAGGACAAGGCCGAGGTGATTTGCCTGGGCTGCGGCGGCATGGCCGGGCTGGACGAGCAGATTCGCCGGCGCACCGGCGTGCCGGTGGTGGATGGCGTGACAGCGGCGGTGACGATTGCCGAATCGCTGGTGCGCTTGAAGTTGTCGACGTCGAAGGTGCGCACGTATGCGACGCCACGGCCGAAGACCATTATTGGCTGGGCGCAGCGCTTTGCTCGATAGACCGAGTTATCGTTCATCGCGGGCAAGCCCGCTCCCACAGGGTTTTGTATTCTTTGCAAGATGTGTGAGCAACTCAAAACTTGTGGGAGCGGGCTTGCCCGCGATAGCCGCAACTCGGTTTGGTGCCTGGCTCAGATAGCACTAAACCGCCGCCCCAGTCCCTGCTCAGCAAACTGTTCAATCACGAAATCCACAAACGCCCGGGTCTTGCCCGGCAACAATTTGTGCTCGGCGTAATAGATCGAAATGTTGCCGTCATCGACAAACCAGTCCGGCAGCACTCGCTGTAACGTCCCTGCCTGAAGATACGCGACCGCAAACGGCATGCTCACCAGCGCAATGCCCAAACCTTGCATCGCCGTTGCACAGGCAGCCTCGGAATCACTCATGGTCATCCGCGCCCGCAATGTCAGCGGACTGTGTTGCTGATCGCGGTGAGTCAGTTGCCAGGAGCGCACGCGCCCGGTCTGCGGTGAGCGAATCAGAATGCCGTCGTGTTGCTTGAGGTCATCGGGATGGCTGATCGGCGCATGTTTTTGCAGATAGTCCTCAGATGCCACCAACACCCGATGCGCCGGTGTCAGCCTGCGCGCAACCACACCTTGCGGCAGTTCAAAGCCGCCGCCAATCGCCGCGTCGAAGCCCTGTCCGATCAGGTCGACTTGGCGGTTATCGAAATGCCAGTCCGGGTTGATCGCTGGATAACGCTGCAGAAACTCACCGAGCAGCGGCACGATATACAGACGGCCGAACACCGTACCCATGCTGACTTTCAGCGTGCCGGCCGGTTGCCCGCCGGCACTGGCCAGATTGGCCACGGCATTCTGGATGGTGGTCAGGCTGGCGCTGACTTCACTCAAAAACAGCTGCCCCGCTTCGGTCAGGGTCAGGCTGCGTGTACTGCGCTGGAACAGCCGCACGCCGAGCCGCGCCTCCAGTTTCGCCACGCTTTTGCCCACTGCCGCCGGGGTCAGGCTCAAGCGTCGCGCGGCTTCGGCAAAGCTGCCGACTTCGGCGCTGCGCACAAAGCATTCGATACTGCTGAATGTTTCCATGATCGCCACTATAAACTTCTGGTTTACACAGACTATAGCAATCATGGTCTACCCGGTTGTCGATGCCAGGCCGATACTCGGCACCAACACCAAGGCATTCCGCCTTGAACACTTGGAGATCGAACATGACCACTCAACACCTCAGCGGCAAGGTCGCTCTGATTCAAGGCGGTTCACGCGGCATCGGCGCAGCCATCGTCAAACGCCTGGCCGCTGAAGGCGCCGCCGTCGCTTTCACTTACGTCAGCTCCGCCGCCAAAGCCGAAGAACTGCAGAACAGCATCACCGGCAACGGCGGCAAAGCCTTGGCGATCAAGGCTGACAGCGCCGATGCCGGCGCGATTCGCCACGCCGTCAGCGCCACCGTCGAAGCGTTTGGCCGGCTGGACATTCTGGTCAACAACGCCGGCGTACTGGCCATCGCGCCGCTGGAAGATTTCAAACTGGAAGACTTCGATCAGACTTTGGCCATCAACGTGCGCAGCGTGTTCATTGCTTCGCAGGAAGCAGCGAAACACATGGGCGAAGGCTCGCGGATCATCAACATCGGCAGCACCAACGCCGACCGCATGCCCTTCGGCGGTGGCGGCGTGTACGCGATGAGCAAATCGGCACTGGTCGGCCTGACCAAAGGCCTGGCCCGCGACCTCGGCCCACGGGGCATCACCATCAACAACGTGCAACCTGGCCCGGTCGACACCGACATGAACCCGGCCCATGGCGAATTCGCCGACAGCCTGATTCCGCTGATGGCCGTCGGTCGTTACGGCACCGCCGATGAAATCGCCAGCTTCGTCGCCTATCTGGCCGGGCCGGAAGCCGGTTACATCACTGGCGCCAGCCTGACCATCGACGGTGGTTTCGGCGCCTGACAGACCGGCAAGAAAAAACGCCGCCTTTCTTTATAGGAGGGGCGGCGTTTTTGTGTGGACGGTCAAGCCAGTTCCAGCGCCGGCAGGCCAAAGGCGCTGGGCATAAATGCTTTCAGCGAACGAATAATGCCGTCAGCGTGAGCATATTTCTCATCGGCCATCGCTGCGTCGGGGATGGCGATTGCGGTCATGCCTGCCGCTTTCGCGGCGGTGACGCCGAACGGCGAATCCTCGAACACCAGACAATCCGAGGGCGTGACGCCCAGACGCCTGGCAGCGGTGAGAAAGATATCCGGCGCCGGTTTGGCCGCGCCAACTTCCGGATCGTCCGCCGTGACGATGAAATCGAACAGCGCAAACCACTCACGGTGCAAGGTGGTTTTCTGCCCGAACGACTGGTGCCCACCGCGATCGGGATGTTGTGCGCTTTGAGGTGACGCACCAGCGCTTCGGCCCCCGGCATCGCCTGCGCCTTGGGGAAACGCTCGCGCATCAGCGGCTCGCGGATCTGCAGAAATTCTTCCGGAGTGATCGGTAACTCCAGCGCCTGCACCACGTATTTGGCCAGGTCATTGGCACCGCGACCAATGATGTTTTGTTTGACGCTCCAGTCGAAGGTTTTCCCGTAGCGCCCGGCAATCAGCGAGGTGACCTCGGTGTAAATGCCCTCGGTGTCGAGCAGCAAACCGTCCATATCGAAAATCACGGCCTTGATCGGGCCGAACGTCGTCAGCGGTGCATTCATCATCGGATCCGTTAACAAAGACATCCCGGGCGACAGGCAACGTGCCGCAACGCGGATCTGATTAATGGGTTCAGCAGCATAGCGAGGCCGATGGACATTGAGCAACGGGCAATGCCATCGACGCCTTTTCGCATTTAGCGAAAACTCCTACAGACACTGCCTACTTCCCCGACTTCTTTCCTTTTTGATCCCCCGCAAAGTCCGCGCTCCCGTTTTTTCACATGCGCGAGCGACTGCGAATGTTTCAACCCGATCGGCTCCTGGCCCTGAACAACAGCATCGGACTGCTGGTGGTGGCCGCCCTGAATCCCCAGCAGCCCGATTTCGAAGCGCTGATCGACGAGTTCCGCCTGTGCCTGAACAACTACGACGCCTGGGCCGAGCAGTTCTGGACCGGGACCGCGCTGGACATCGAGCAAGTGTTCAAGGTTGGCAATGACGTACAACTGAGCGCGCCGATCACCTCGCGCGCCCCCATCAGCTCATCGGTAGTCATGTGCCCGGCCAACGGGCCGCTGACCCTGGTGCATTTGTTCGAAACCGCGCGCTTCGTCCGATCGGCGACACCCCGGTGACCCTCGAACCGCTGCTCAGCGACGTCGACGGTGTGCTGACCTTCGGCGAACCACTGCGCTACACCATCGGCCCGAGCGGGATTCTCGAGGTGACCGATTGCATGCGCGGCCAGCGCTATCGCGTCACCTTCTTTCCCGATGTTTCTACCGACCATGTCCGCGCCCTGTATGCCTCATATGAAGGCGTGATTGCCGGTCTTGAAGGCTGGCTGCGCAGCGAATGGACAGGCTTCCAACCGCAATGGACGGAGTTTTCCAGCGCCGGTTTTCTTGATCGTTACGGGCAGTTGCAACGGGCCGATTGGCGCGGTCTGGAAAAAGCTTTGAATGGCGTCTGGGATGACATTCAACAACTGTTCGCCCTACTTGCCGATCTGCAGGAGCACAGCGCGAAGCTCCTGGAATACCTGAGCGAAGTCGAACTTGAGGCGCTGCTGGCGGCTTCCAGCGAGGCGATTGCCAACGCTTTGTTGATGCTCAGCGACGAGCCGTTGCTGTTCATTCATCTGGCCGCGTTCACCAGTTGGCTGAAGATGCTGCCGCCGCAATACCTCGCCGAGGTGGTGGCCGAAGTTCGCACCGAGTTGCTCATCAGTTTCCTGTTGATGCGCGTCGCCGGGGGTGCCGGCGTATCGCTGCGTTTGAGCAGCAAGGTCCTGGCGAAGATCAAGTCGCCACGGGCGCGGGAATGGCTGGCCGCGTCAGCCTTGCGTCTGGCTGAGCTGACTTCGACGCCGGAGCTCAAGCAGCACGCGAGCACACTGAAGCCGCTGATGTTTCATGCCCGCGAGGTGGAGCTGAAGCCGACTCCATCGATTCCGCTGAACATTCGCCAAGCCGATGAAGTTGTGTTGAGCGTGCCGAATCCGGCGCCACTCGCGCGGGACAAATCTCAAAACATGGCGCGCCTTGAGCGCCACGAGCCACACGACGACGCGCCCGACCAGGCGAAAAACCCCAACGGCGATGCCGCCGATTGCGTGCCCAAAACCTGTACCAATGGCTGCCCGGTGTCGATGGTCACCGGCGAAGAACTGCTGACCCTGACCGACGCGGTGCTCGATGGCGTGCTGCCCTTCGAGTTCACCCGTTTGTACCGCAGCAGCGCGGTCGAGATCGACATCGGCCTGGGTTTTGGCTGGAGCCACACGCTCGCGCATCGCCTGTCCTTCGACGGCGATGGCGTGATCTGGATCGACCACGAAAACCGCCGCACCCGTTTTCCCCTGCCCAACGTCGCGCGCCCGGCGATTCACAACAGCCTGTCGCGGGCGGCGATCTTTCTTGGCGATGAGCCGGAAGAACTGATTCTGGCGTTGGCCGGTGACAGCGCGCGGTTCTATCACTTTCGCGCCGGCCGGCTGACCGCAATCAGCGATGTCTACGGTAATCGTCTGACCCTGCAACGCGATCGCTCCGACCGCATTCAGCGTCTGGACAACGGCGCCGGCCGCGCGCTGCTGTTGCGGTATGACCGCGCGCAACTGGTGGCGGTCGATTATCAGGTGTTTGTTCAGGGCGAGTGGATCACCGAGCAAAACCTCGCCACCTACAGCTTCGATGCCCGGCAACGCCTGCTGGTTGCGACCAACGCGGTCCGCGACAGCGAGCGCTACGACTACGACGATCACCACGTCATCCTCCAGCGCCAGCTGACTGGCGGTGCGAGCTTCTTCTGGGAGTGGCAGCGTGAGGGCAAAGCCGCCCGCTGCGTGAGGCACTGGGCTTCGTTCTCGCAGATGAACACCCGTTACGTCTGGAACGATGACGACGCCAGCGTGACCGTGCATTACGTCGACGGCACCGAAGAAGTCTACGTCCACGACGAGCGGGCGCGGCTGGTGCGCCAGGTTGCGGCCGATGGCGGCGAGCAGCTCAAGGCCTATGACCAGCAGGGGCGCTTGATCGCCGAGCAGGATGCGTTGGGCGCGGTTACCGAATACCGCTACGACGAACTTGGACGGCTGATCGCGCTGATTCCGCCGGACGATGCACCAACGTCCTACGAGTACCGCAACGGTTTTCTCTACAAGCGTTGCCGTGGTGAGGCGGTGTGGATCTACCGGCGCAACGCTGAAGGCGCCGTCACTGAAGCGGTCGATCCCGACGGCCAGGTCACCCATTACTACTACAACCTGCGCGGGCAATTGCTGTCGCTGCGTTATCCGGACAGCAGCCGCCACCGCTGGGTGTGGAACGAGCTCGGCCAGCTCATCGAAGAAACCCTGCCCGATGGCGGCGTGCGGCGCTTTTCCTACGATGCGCTGGGCCGGCGGATTACCACCCAGGACGAATTTGGTGTCGTCAGTCGTCAGCAGTGGGACGCGGCCGGCCGACTGATCCTGACGACTTCTCCTACGGGCAGCACGCGCGCCTACAGCTACGGCGCCTACGGGCAGATCACCGCTGAGCGCGACGAGCTCGGTCGTATCACCCGCTATGAATATGACGATGACCTGCACTTGGTCTCGCGGCGGATCAACCCCGATGGCACCCGCGTGCAGTATCGCTATGACCATGCGCGGTTGCTGCTGACCGAGATTGAAAACGAATCGGGAGAAAAATACCGACTGGATTACACGCCGACCGGATTGATCCGACAGGAAACCGGGTTTGATGGACGCCGGACTGCGTATGCCTACGATCTCAATGGGCATCTGCTGGAGAAGACCGAGTTTGGTGATTTCGGTCCAAGTCTGGTCACCCGGTACGAGCGCGACGCGGCTGGACGTTTGCTGGTCAAGACCCTGCCCGATGGCGCCAAGATCCGCTATGACTACGACCGCCTCGGTCGGTTGATCGGTGTCGATGACGGCCAGAACCATCCGCTGGCGTTCGAGTACGACCGTCAGGATCGGCTGATCACCGAGCATCAGGGCTGGGGCACCTTGCGCTACGCCTATGACGCCTGCGGCCAGCTCAAACGCCTGCGCCTGCCGGACAACAGCAAGCTCGACTATCACTACGCCAAGGGCGGTGCGCTGTCAGCCATCGACCTCAACGGTACGCCGCTGACCCGGCATGTGTATCAGTCGGGTCGCGAACAGCAACGCCAGCAAGGTCTGCTGCTCAGCGAATACTCCTACGACGATCAGGGCCGCTTGCTCGCCCATGCTGTAGGTCATCGCCACGCCTCGCTGTACCGCCGCGATTATGCCTACAGCGCCAACGGCAATCTCGAGCACATCGCCGACAGCCGCCACGGCCAGCGTACTTATGGCTACGACGCCCTCGACCGGTTGATCCGCGTACGTCACTCACGCGACGAACTGCCCGAATCCTTCGCCCACGACCCGGCCGGCAACCTGCTGATGCAGGACCGCCCCGGTCCCGCGCAGATCAAAGGCAACCGCCTGCTGATGCAGGGCGACCGCCATTACGACTACGACGCCTTCGGCAACCTGATCCGCGAACGCCGAGGCCACGGCCAGACCCTGGTCACTGAATACCGCTACGACTGCCAGCACCGCCTGATCGGCCTGACCCGCCCGGACGGCCAGACCGCCACTTATCACTACGACGCCTTCGGCCGGCGCATCCGCAAAACCGTCGACAGCGCCGTCACCGAATTCTTCTGGCAAGGCGAACACCTCGTCGCCGAAAGCAGCGCCACGCAATACCGCAGCTTCCTCTACGAACCCGGCACCTTCCGCCCACTGGCGATGCTCGACGGCAAAGGCCCGAAAAAGGCCTGCCCGTTCTACTACCAACTCGACCACCTAGGCACCCCACAGGAACTCACCGACTACAGCGGCGAAATCGTCTGGTCCGCCCAATACGACGCCTACGGCAAAGTCGCCGCCGTCACCCTGGCCGGCGAAGACTATCTGGATCAACCGCTGCGCTTTCAGGGGCAGTATTTCGATGTTGAAAGTGGGCTGCATTACAACCGCCATCGGTATTACGACCCTAGGTTAGGGCGGTATCTGACGCCGGATCCGGTGAAGCTGGCCGGTGGGTTGAATCAGTACCAGTACGTGCCGAATCCGACGGGGTGGGTGGATCCGTTGGGGTTGACGTCGAACTGCCCGCCAAAAGGCCGAAAAACGACCGGCTGTCCAAAACCTAATGAAATCGAGCCCCCACTGGTTTCTCGGCGAGGCGCGTTCAGAAAGGCAAAACTTGACTCGGGAATACCAAAAGGGCAACAGCCCGACATTCAAGTCGATGAGGTTAGCGGCAAGCAGAAGCAATTCACTTATGCCAACATGACAGATAGGAAGGGCAATAACATCTTTGACAGTAGTGGAATGCCAATCATAACTCGGGAATATAAATACACCAGAGAGGATGGCTTTATATTGATCCTCCAAGATCATTCCGCAGGCCATAAATACGGAGATATAAATAACCGGGGAGATCAAGGCCCTCACATAAATGTGCGACCTGCGGATGACAGGCGGAATGGCAAGGTAAAAAACACAAGCGATCATTACCCATTCAGGAGATCACCATGAAAAACTGGAACGAAATAGAGGGCAGCAAACTTTTCAATATGGTATTCAGCAGACATATACCTATCTCAGAGATTAAGCTATTCGCCCTGAACATAGACAATAACCTTTCAACACTGACCTTGGCATTTGACATCAGGGAAACACCAGACACTCCTCCAAAGAAATGGGATCTAATAGGATACAATGCTTGCCGTATCGGAATAACGTGCAGTGAAGTTCGAGGCTTGACAACATCAAACATTCCAACGCAAGAAACATTAAACCTATCCATCCAACTCATTGGGGATAGGTACTCTGTTTCCGCCACATCCATGTCGTCAGAGTTAAAATTCACTACATCATCATTAAGATTGAGAGAGCCAAGTGTGTACTTAACAGAAACACCTTTCTAGACCATTCAATAATCAAGCGCTCTTTTGCAGGTGACATTTTGTCTCTTGAGGACTTAATCAAAGGTTTCCTCAGTAAAGTCGAAGAAGGAACAACGCTGCTGCAGAAAAAAATTTGGTACACGAAACATTCTTAGGCTCTGACAAAGTTTCCAGATAGAGCGTTGCGGAGAAATTATTGATGGACTGGAGTATGGGTTACATGGTGTAGGATGTGCTATCCATTTTCCCACAGAGTTAGTAGATTTCGGTTACGGGCCAAACAACAGGATCGACGGCTTTGACGTGTGGCGTCTTTATATGTACGCCGCCGACAGGTCTGAAGAGTACAAAAATACACTGACATCAGTTTTCTTGAGAGCGAGTTCAAGACTTATCTAGGCTCAGGCAGAATCAAAAAAATATCGCCCTCCGATGACCTCTATGAACTAATCGACCCGCCGCAAAACCTCTGAAAACGAGAGCATGGCTCGCAGATGACTAACAAATATTCCGCGCGTATTGTCGAGATCGACCCAATCATTGAGGAAATGCTACTGCTCAGCGTCAACGGTGTGACTGTGAGATGTTTCGCAGGCCACTGCCCCTCAGTCATTGAAGTAGGTGAGAACTACTCAGCCGAGTTCGAAATGGTACTGCCGGACGAAATAGACATCTCAATATGTGAAAGCATCGAAACACGTGTCGAGATGCTTGACGATGGTTTCTCATGTGAGATTCATGGGCGCTTAGAAGGCGATACCTTTAAGTCATTCGTCGAATTTGCGGATCAAGATATTCACTTCGATTTTCCGCATCTCAACGGGCAGTTTGTGAAAATTACAGCACACAGAATCGACGTTTCGTTCCGAGGAACTGGGCCTCTGTAGGGGCCTGCTGAGTCAGGCCCTTAAGCGATAACTCAAATTTTCAACACCCCATTCACTGCTCATCCCCATCCTCCTCATACTCCATATCCGCCTCATCCGCATCATTCAACGGCACCGTCGCATCGTCCATCAGCGACCCGGGATCTTCATTCCCCGGATCATTGATAAATGGCAATCCACTCGGGCCTTTCTCTTCTTTGCCTTCAGTTTCAGGGGTCATGGTGCACCTCTTGAGCGTGTGGGATGTATGACGTTCGAAAAGCCCTGCCGCCAATCGTTCCTCTGCCTGACGGCCACACACGAAAAACCCGGCGCCAGGCCGGGTTTTCGTTGATAAATCAGCGATGTTTATTTTTGTGTTTGTTCTTGTGCTTGTGGCCGCCGGAATGAGATCCGCCGTCGTCGTCGCCAAGATTGTTACCTACCGCGCCGCCGGCTGCGCCGCCCAGGCCCGCGCCAATGGCAGAGCCGGTGGAGCCGCCGAGGCTGTTGCCGACAACCGAGCCGCCTGCTGCGCCAAGACCGCCACCAATCGCGGCTTCGGTGCGGTTGCGTTTATTAGCCCCGACGGCACTGCCCGCCGCGCCGCCAACACCTGCGCCGACCGCTGCGCCCGTGCTGCCGCCGAGTTGTCCGCCAACCACATTACCCAGCGCACCGCCGAGACCACCGCCTACGGCAGCGGTGCCATCTCCGGCCGCCATCGCGCCCTGCGCCACGACCAAGCCAAAAAACAGTGCAGATAATGACAATCGCATATGAACCTCGCAGTTCCCGAAACGGGACAGTCCGCCCAAGCGGGGCGTATGCAGATTGGAGATGATTTCGCACGAAACGTTCAGCCATGAAAAAGCCCGACATCGAGTCGGGCTTTTTCTGACAGGCAATCAGTCTCAGTGGCGCTTGTGACCTTTGCCCAGATTGCTGCCGACGGCACCGCCGGCCGCGCCGCCCAGACCTGCACCGATGGTGGCGCCGTTGCGGCCGCCCAGGCTGTTGCCGATCACCGAACCACCGGCTGCACCGACACCTCCGCCGATCGCCGCTTTGGTACGGCTGCCCTTGCGTGCGGCGACTGCGCTGCCCGCTGCGCCCGCGACACCAGCGCCAATGGCGGCACCGGTGCTGCCGCCCATTTTCTGACCGACCACGTTACCCAGCGCGCCGCCCAGGCCACCGCCCAGCGCCGCGGTGCCGTCACCGGCAGCCATCGCACCTTGAGCAACCAGAAGGCCAAGAACCAGAGCAGGCAGTGTTAAACGCATGACGAAAACCTCAAATTAAACGGGATGACGAAAAGGAGCCGGATTTAATGCGCTCGACGCAGGAAAGTCCAGACGCAGGCGACAGCGTCGTTTGGACCGCGATCAGGGAAAAGGTTTTATGCCGGGCAAAAAAAAGCCCGCTGGGGAGACGGGCTGGAGACTTGCTTTCTAACGGATGGCTTCACACTACGTTGGCCAACGTGAAAAGTTTGTGAAAAAAAACCGACATTAATGTCAATGCCTGCCAGAGAGTTCAAACCCCTATTCTTGCGCACATAAAAAACCCCGTTCAGTGACGGGGTGCAGGATGAAATCACTTTCTGGTCCTTGCCGTGACCTTGGGCAGGAATTTCGCTTTCGGCCCTTTCGGGGCTGTAGATTTGATTTTTCCGATGCTGACCGGATCCTCGCCAAACCCCGACTGATACTCCGACTGACCGCAGCGCACACAGTTGTTGAATGAAAACTCAGCGCCATCATCTTCTATAAATGGACCTGACATAGCCTCTCCCCTACGCAACCGGGCCGACACCGGCAAAACAGTTTTGCCTGGAAAATATCGTCCCTCAACGCTTTTTAGACTAGCTGGTCACTACTGGACTTGCTGTTCAGAAAGGCTGATCACCGACGAATGGAAAAAAGTGTCGCGAGCGATCATTCGCTAAAGATTTCCATCGAACGGCCGCTGCCCTTACTCCTACAAATGAATCTCAAGGAGAGGTCATGCAAATCAATGGATTCCCGAACATGCCAGTCGTAAAACTCACGGACGAGCAGATCGCTGCCGGCAAGGCCGGTGCGGAAAAACTCAAGGAAAAGATCGCCTCGGGTGAAATCACCATCAAATACCCGGACAAACCGCTTCTGCAGCCGGGCGTCGTCTACCATCCCAGCGAGCCCGCACCATCGGCGCAGCCTGACGGGACACCGCCCCTCGTTGCCATCGATACACCGCTGACCTATGACTCAAGAGGCGCTGTGTTGCTCAAGCCTCAGGGCTGATTGACGCGGAAAAAAGCCCATTCGTTGTGCGAGTGGGCTTTGCCTTGAACGCAATGATCAGCGCAGCTTCACCGCCGTTCCGGTCACAAACACCACGACCATGCCGCCCTTGCCTGCCGGCATGCTGATCTCAAAATCCACGCCAACCACAGCATCAGCCTGCAATGCCCGCGCTCGATCCTTCAGTTCGTCGGTGGCCTGAATGCGTGCTTCTTTAAGAGCCCGCTCCAACGTCTGCGACCGCCCGCCAAAGAAGTCGCGCATGCCGGCGAACATATCGCGGATCACGTTGACCCCTTGCACAGACTCGGCGCTGACGATGTCCAGATAGGCTGTGATCTGCCGCCCCTCGACGGAATGAGTGGTGGAAATGATCATGAAAGTCGTCCCTTTACTGCATAAGTGAAGGCAGCGATTGTAACGCGGCACCAGATCTGGCCCGTGCCTCAATTGGATTTAACGACCCACAATTGATCCAGCTTCGTCGTAAAACTCGAGCTCATCATCTCCCGCCGCATGCCCCAGGCCGGATCAGCCGGCACACTCCCCGCTCGCAACGTTCCATGCCCCCAGCGTCGATTAATCTGGTCCAGCACCCCCATCACCTTCTCCGCCGTCTGCGGTTGCGACTGGGCAAACAAGTCGTCGGTAAACTCTCCGGGCTGCCGAAGATCCATCAATAACACTTCAGCCTTGCTGTACTTGAAGCCCGGCCGGAACAATCGATCAACCGCCTCGCTCGCGACCTTGCTCAGCAATCGCACATCATTGGTCGGATAAGGCAACTCGATCAGCGCGCCGTTGGC
The DNA here is from genome assembly GCF_004307525.1 of Pseudomonas sp. Sample_21. NCBI lineage: Bacteria > Pseudomonadati > Pseudomonadota > Gammaproteobacteria > Pseudomonadales > Pseudomonadaceae > Pseudomonas > Pseudomonas sp. Sample_21. The sequence continues at coordinate 17,971 of NZ_RCNZ01000053.1, forward strand.
GTACTTGGCCTCCTCGGGATTGAACATTCCGGTGCGGATACTCACGCGGATCTTCTTGCACAGCGAATTCTGCGCACGCAGCTTTTCCGCCGCTCGATGCACATAAGTAGCGACGGCTTCCTTGATCGGCTCGATGGTAGTCAAACGGTTGCCAAACATGCGGCTGCTGCAAATTTCCTGCTTCGGCGGTTCTGTTTCCGACAGCTCCAGACAGGATGTGCCACCCAGTTCGCGCGCGGTCTTCTCGATCACCACGCTGAACTTGCGCCGCAGTGTCCACGGATCGGCCTTCGCCAGGTCCATTGCGCTTCTGATCTGCATGCTTTCCAGATGAGCTTTCATCCGCCGCCCGACGCCCCACACTTCACCGACATCGGTATTGCGCAGCACCCAGTCGCGTTTGGACGGATCGCAGATGTCGACCACGCCGCCGGTATGCGCTTGCAAGCGTTTGGCAGTGTGGTTGGCGAGCTTGGCCAGCGTTTTCGTCGGGGCGATGCCGACGCCCACAGGGATGCCCGTGCGCTTATAAACAGCAGAGCGGATGGTTCGGCCAAACGCGGTCAGGTCCCCAGGGATGCCGCTGAGATCGGCGAACGCCTCATCAATGCTGTACACCTCGACCGCCGGCACCATGGATTCGATGATCGTCATCACCCGTTCGCTCATGTCGCCGTACAAGGCGTAATTACTGCTGAACACCTGAATGCCATGGCGGCGCAAATCATCGCGAATCTGGAAATACGGCGCGCCCATTTTCACAAAGGGCTTGGCGTCATAACTCCGGGCAATCACGCAGCCATCGTTATTGCTCAGCACGACAATCGGCGTCTTCGCCAGATCGGGCCGGAACACTCGCTCACAGCTGGCATAGAAGCTGTTGCAATCGATCAGCGCGAAGACCTGCTCACGGTTTGCCATGGTCGCGCACGCTGTAAGTCACCACACCCCAGATCACCAGCTCATCCCCTTCCATCACGTAGCGAGGCGGATATTTGCTGTTGGCCGAAAGAAGGATGATGGTGTTGTCGCGCATGTGCAGGCGCTTGCAGATGGGTTCGGAGTTGAGACCGGCGATGACGATATCGCCGTGCTCGGCATTCAGGCTGCGATCGACGATCACCAGATCACCGCAAAATATCCCCGCGTCCTGCATGCTCTCGCCTTCGATCTTCGCCAGATAAACGTGCGGTGCACGAATATCAAAAACCTCGTCCAGAGAGATGTGCTTTTCAATGTGATCAGCCGCCGGCGAAGGAAAACCGGCGGGAATCCGAAACGAATACAGCGCAAGCTTTTCGCCCGCACCTGACAAAGGGCCGAGGATGGTGACGCTCATGATACGAACCTGATAGTGAATTTACTGTATGCGCATACAGTAAACTCGGGACGGTTCGGAGGGTCAATGAGGCGTGTAGGAGATTTCGACGGGTGACAGGGTTTTGTACAACTTCTTGGTAATAAAAGACTGCCAACTCACGTTTCAGAGGCTTCGAACCAGTGGTCCTTTAGCAACTTTTCCAAACGCCAAAAACCACAAACCCTCGACTTTCTCTAGGAAAATCAGGGGCTTGTGTTTACTGAATATGGCGGTGAAGGAGAGATTCGAAACCGCCCGATTGCGATTTTCGCGAGGTCAGTGCCCGGTTTATAGAGGGTTTAGGATGACAGTTAGCGCGCAAGCGTTCCCATGGCGGTCCCATGAGTTTGCGCGGCAGTCGAATACGCCAAGGGCCATAGATGGATATCCCTTTTTTCGGGAGCGGCATCGGAAAAAGGTAATTTCGGTAACTTAATCAACTGACCGGCCTGAGAGCCTTGATTTAACTGGCCTGCAAGGGATCGGCACAAGGTAATTTTTAAGTAATGTACAGGTAAAGTAATTACCTCTTTAGGAAGTAATTTTTCTGTTTTCTCACCCTTATAAATCAATCAGTTACCCTCACATTACTTTTTTCATTACTCAAAATTACTTTCTGAAGTAATCCAGCGAAGCCAATGAATATGGGGCTTTCAGCGGTCTACCGATATCCGAATTACCACATTACTTTTTCCCGACTGAGCTCCTGAAAATCAGCGCCTCACGGTGCGTCATGTCTGACGAACAATCGACCCAAGGAAAACGCTTCGGGTGCCCTACCCTTCGCAGGGATTCGCAGGCTTTTTGTCTCATTTTATTCAGTACCACAAAGCCCAGCCGAGGCTGCGCTCAGCGGATCGCAGGACTGCGCAAAAAAAGACCAATTTAGCCCGCAGGCGAGGTGGGGGGGACGACGGCGCGCGCCACCTAGCAAGCACCATGCAGCAATCCGCCGATCAAATCTCCGGGCAGCTTCACCAAGATCCACGACTTGAATGTCCACCAAGAGGATGTGCTAAGAATCAAAATGACATTACTATGTATGTTGATCAGTAGCGCTACTCCCTCCCCGAATCACAAGGAACGTACTCATGGCCAAAATCATCTGCCTTTTCAACCATAAGGGAGGAGTGAGCAAGACCACCACTGCCTTCAACCTAGGGTGGATGCTCGCCACCATGGGAAAAAAAATCTTGCTTGCCGACTTCGATCCACAATGCAACCTAACGGGCATGGTGTTGGGTTACCAAGGAATTGAGGATTTAGAGAACACATATACCGCCGAGCCACCGAACAACATCAAAGATGGTTTGTCACCAGCTTTCGAATCAAAACCACGACAAATCGTTGGGGCGGACGTTGTCCAAGTTTCTGGCAACGGCAATCTGTTCCTGCTGCCCGGACACATTGGACTAGCCGAATACGAAACAACGCTAGGGGTAGCGCAGGAGCTCAGTGGTTCACTTCTGGCGTTGCGTAACTTGCCAGGATCGTTGCGCTTTCTGTTAGATGCCACAGCTGACAAGCATGGAATCGACTATGTGATTGTTGATATGAGCCCAAGCCTCGGGCCGATGAATCAGAATCTTTTAATGACCTGCGATCATTTTATCGTCCCACTTCATCCTGACTACTTTTCGGCAATGGCATTAAGCTCTCTGGCTAAATCCCTTCCGAGATGGGCTGCATGGGCTCGAACGGCGTACGGCATACCCGCATTGAAAGACGCCGACTATCCTTTCCCAGAACCAAAAGCAACATTTGTTGGTGCCGTAATTCAGAAATATCGTCCACGCAATGGTCAACCAAGCGCCGCGTTTCAACGCTGGGTTGACCAAATTGTTAATGGATTGCAGAAGGAATTGATCCCCAGCCTAGAAGGTGCTGGCCTTCTCGATCAGGCGGACTTTAAAGCGAAAGTGGGGTTCGAGCCTTGGGATCCAATCCTAAGCGTAGGTGACTTCAATAGCCTAATCGCTCAATCTCAAGAACATCTAGTTCCAGTTTATGCACTCACTGCAAAAATGGTTGATCAACAAGGAGCCGTTTGGGATCAAACGGAAGAGAGCATGAGTAAATTTGAAGCGCAATTTAAACTATGCGCCGAACGAGTCATTGCTCTTGTAGGATAACTAAATGACTCCAATATCTCACTTCGAATCGATCTGGGAAAGATGCGAAGAGCTATCGGCTATGCACGCATTTCTCGCGGGAAAGTTAACTGCCGCACTCAAGCCAGATGAAATTCTTCGAGCAGAATGGGTTTCTCGCGTCAGCGCCTTAGATCTCTACATCCACGAAATTGTGGCTCAGAGGATGCTAGAAATCTTCGATGGCCTGCGCCCACCGTCTTCAGGATATCTGCGTTTTCAAATTGCGAACGACACGCTTAGTCGAATACGTTCTGCCCCGACACCTATTGATGCGAGTCAAGCATTTGACTTAGACATTCGGGGGCGACTGGGTTTCTGCACTTACCAAGACCCCGAAAAAATTGCGGACGGGATTAGGCTCGTTTCGAACATTGAGTTATGGAATGAAATTGCGTTACACCAAGGAGCAACAGCAGCCAATAAGCAGACCCAAGCAAAATCGTTAAAGCGTGCTCTCTCGATTATTGTGGAGCGGCGCAATAAAATTGCACATGAGGGTGACTTGCAACCGAACCTCCCGAGGACGCCATGGCCAATCAACACTGCGGATCTGATTCAAGTAAAAAACACAATCAGAAACTTAGTTACATCAGTTGAAGCAATCCTTTAGGAAACTGCCTGCATGCTTATGGAGCATGCAGGCACAGTTACAAATCATCATTGATTTTGTATCAAATAAAATTAGGCGCTAAAATCAAGCACCTTTTCCCCTAGCCAGTCGTTAAGTTGTAGCATGCGGGTTTGGATAGGTTCCAACTCATTTGCAATCCATATTTTGGTTGCCTCCTTAATAGACCCGAAGCCCCCTGCGTTCTGCGGCACGAGTCCCATCAACTGCGGCGGAATACGCAGGCTTGCCAATACGTCATCCCGCGTCTGGTTCTTGATCGAGTTGAATTCATCTTTCGCCGCCACCTCGCTCACCGGGATTAGCTAAATCCCGTCCTTCTTACCGGTCGGCGAGTAAACAAACAAATTCCTGAAATTCCCCGGCCCTTTCGATTCCTTCAGTGCTTTGCGCAACGCATCAATATCCGCCTCCGTCTGAGCCGCATCCGTCATGTACAAAATGACCCGAGCATGACTGCCATTCTCGTAATACTTCCGCCGGAACAAAGTCGCCGATTCATTCAGTAACGCCGACTGCCAAGCACTCATCCACTCCGGCAACCCATAGACCTCCTGGTGCAGATCCGCCTCACGCAGATGAAAAATGCTGCCCAGATCAAACGCATGCACATCCTTCCACCCCCGCACCTGATAAAACTGCCCATCCGGCCCGGCGCGCATGTACTTGGCCAACGGCGTTTCCAGCTTCCGAACCCCACCCAACCGTGATCGCCTCCCTTCAAGGTACCCATTACCCAAGCACAGGAAGTCCAACGCAAACTGCTCAAACGAAGCCCGCGACAGCAGCGGATGCGGGATAAACGTCTTGCTCAACAGATTGCGCTTGAACATCAACCCGAATGCAAATGCACACTCGCCCCCACCGACCGGGCCAACCCATCCAGCGACAACGGCGGCTCATACCAGCGCCCCGTTGAACCAACACTCCAGATAGTCGAAAACCTCACGACCACCCAGCACCGGCGTCGGCTCGCCGAATGAAAATACCTGTGTCCCGGCGCCGTTGGAGGGTGTAGTCGCGGGTAACGTCTGGTTAGCCATTTGTTCAGTCATCAGTAAATCTCCATGCGCCCGGTGTTGGCAGTGGTCTGCCCCTCAAGCGGTTCGTGGTGCAATGCGTGAAGGAGCGCCCAGGCCAGATCGGCGTGGCCGGTGTTGTCGTTGCGGCCGGCGGTGTCGGTGTACTGACCGACTGTCTGCCTGCGCGCCGCGCGGGCGGAGTTCAACCGCCTACAACGTGGCAGCGCGACGCTCAGCTAAACTCTGGCCATGGGCAGGCCGGATCTGATACCGGAGCTGACCTACACGCTGGAAGGCGTGAAACCTGAGATCGACGAAATCATTCGGTACGGCGGGAATGTGCAGCACACTCTCAGCGCAGATAACGGTTACACCGTCAGCCTTGAGCTGGAGAGCAAGTTACCGGAGGACACTGTTGAGGATCTGGCGGAGGAGAACAAGGGAGACTACACAGGGATTATCGCGTATTACCGCGACCACAAAATCGGCAAAGAAAAGACAGTGACCGCAGGGGATCAGAGTAAACCGCGCCGACTTCGGTGGTTGTACGCTACAGAAAAATCGGCGAAGCCCGCAGTGAATCGCGAATGGGAAAAAGTGAAATATAGCGGCGTTTAAATAGGTAAAGCCCAGTAGATCACTGGGCTAGTGATTCAGCTCAATCGGTGAGCTAGATCCACAATGCGCTTATAAGAATGCAGGTGCGACATATCATTACACACGGAATAATAAACATTGGATTTCCACCCATCTGTTCTATTAGACATTTCACGTAACTTCTGCTCATCAGCATTGAGTAGGCTCATATAATAGGAGGCCATATTGAAAACCGTTTCGAGCGAAGTCGTAAAGGAAAAACTGACGGTTTTAGCTTTATCATCATTAAAGGATTGAAGGGCACCCTGCGCCTTGTCTTTGTCAAACAGCAAGCCATAGCTCTCATGCTTTGAATTCTTGTAAAACACTAAAAATGCCAACCAGAAAAAATTGACTTTACCACCAATTGAATCCGCAGCACTCTTAATTTGCTTTATGTAGTTAACCAGCTCACGCAACTCAACATCGAAATATTTACACAACGCAACTATCAAGATACCGTTCTCACTGAAACCTTTAATATCACAAACAACTGTGTGCCGCTGGGGATACTTATACTCTCTGCTTTGACCCCAATGCCTATCAGGCATTTCACCTGTTACATTTATCCCCAATCCAACCGAGTTAATAGATGGCAGCTTATTATGAACAATCATGAATATATTTTGATTATCAAGATTAAACTCCGCATCAAAAAAACGATTCAAGTAACGTTCAGATGCAAATCCTTGGCCGTACACAGCTCGAATTGAGTGAGCCAGCTGAGTTGAATCAGACGCAATGATGAAGCGACAATCCTCCAACTCAAAAAAGTGTTTTATACGTTCAAGCAACTCAATTGCATAGGTAGGCCTACAGCGATCGAGTTCATCTATAAAAATAAATGCGGGAGCCTGTTTTCCTTGATTTTCTGCTGCACTTTTTAAACGACTAATGACCTCGGCCTTAAACTCCTCTACGTTCCCTTTCGTTTCCGCTTGTTCTTCTATAAGGGTCTTTATTACGTCGTCTGCAGCATCACCTGCGCCGTTTCCTATTAGCTCATCGAGCTCAACACCGCTAAATTTCTTCACCAGCCCTTTTAGAATCAACGGCCCCGCCTTTTTTATCAACGTCGAACTGACATTAATAACACCCTTGCCTAACTTCGTTGACTCTATAGACAAAGGATCAACCACCTGCTGCTCAATACAAGATATCAGTGCAACCAACGGTTCCGTTGTATAGTCAGAATCCCAAGCGTTAAAAGTAACGCAAACATGATCTTGTGAGAGGGCTTGGGCCCACCGTTCAAGAAAGAACGACTTCCCCGCCCCCCACGGGGAGTTCACATTCAGCACCTTGATATGGTCATTAGCCAACAGATAATTCGTCAAAAATTCGGAGCTTGGCTTTCGATCCATAAGATCGTCTGCCCAGAAGTCCACCACGCTTTTTTGGTCAATCATTTTTATTTTCCATTTATAAAATAGCTCTCTAAAAGTAGCCCTAGCTGATATGCCAAGGCTACTTTTGCACAGGCCCTTACTTCGATGACTGCACAAACGCCTCCATGATCCTCAACACATCCTGCCGCTGCTGGTCATCCAGCTTCGCGAGAAGCTGCAAAAAAGAGGTGCTCCAAAGGGGTAAGGTTGTCCATCCTGCGTACTCCATTTCCTTGTGAAGGGCGCGGTGGTTTCAACCACCGGCATCGCCCGGGAGTCACCCACTCTCAGCACGTTTTTCTGTGCCACCAGCCTCTTCATGAAAAATCAGAGACCGATTTGAATGAGATCGCCGCACAGACGACCACCCTTGCCGATCACACCACTTCGGAAATGTAAGTACTGTTTACCCTTTCAAAGACGGGCCTTTCAGAGTTGCCCAGGTTCGGCACGGACGGCCAGTACCTGATTGCCCTGCGGGTTGAAGTCGCATTCGTAAATATGCTTTTGGTAGGCGCCAAAGCCGTTTTGAAATTCGATTTTGTCGCCGATGAACGTGAGCGTCCCCTTCTCCTTGTCCAGCCAGCGGAAGTGGCTCATTTTTGGCTCAAAGGTGCCATCGGTCCAACGCGCGGAGTACTTCCCTAGGCGCACTATAGGGTCCTCGCAATAGACACCGGCGGCGACGGTGTATTTGTCGCCCATGCACTGAAGGTCCTTGCGGCACGCGACCTCATCGACCTTCGCTGTTTTTTCTTCGGCTTTGTCTTTGCTGCCGCCCGAGCACATCGAAAAGCCCACTGCAACGATGATGCCGAGAATGACTAGGCCACCAAGGGTCTGTGCTGTGGTGACGCCAGGGTTTGCTACGCCGCAGTTTGGGCAGGTTTTTGCAGAGGTATCTACTTGATGCTTGCAAGACTTGCAGGGCTTCAACGCCATTTGTAATGCTCCTTTCAATGTCCATGAAAAAGCCGGTCTTCGTGGCCGGCGTGTTGCTTCCACTCAAATGAACTGTACTTGATCGGGTGAGTTGCGCGCCCTTCACACTTCGATGTTTGCTGCCTTCGCAAAGGCTGCTGCCATACGGAATAACACGTCGCGATCCGTTTCGCTGACCTGTTGATAAACCTCCAGAAACTTTGCGACGTCACCACTGATGCTGTCAGCCGGACGGGGCTTTCGCTCGCCAGTTACCACGTAAAGCAGATCCACTCCCAATGGGGTGGCATGGGCCAAATAGGCGGTATCGGGGTTTCGTTCGCCCTTTTCGTAAGCAAGCTGGGTGTTTTTTGTCACCCCACATTTTTCTGCCATCAACGTTTGGTTAAGACCGATCCGCTGCCGTTCTTCTTTAAGGCGATCGCCTATAGTCATAAAAATTGTACCCTGGGCGTTTACACTCCCAATTTACAGGGACAATATCATCGCATCATTACGCGAAATCACACGAATTTGAACTATGCACGCCGCCTATGCACCCGAGCAAGCCTGCCAGGCCGTAGAACGCGGCTGGAACGCAAAGGCATGTCAGTATAGGACTTTGCCCTTCAGAACGATCTGCACCCTTCAACCGTGTACGCGGTGTTGAACGGACAGAAGAAGTGCCTGCGGGGCGAAGCCCACCGCGCCGCAGTACTTCTTGGTATCAAAGACCGCGTCATTGAAAACTAAGCCTGTTGGCTCAGGGAGGAAACCAGAAGATGAAACGCCCAGTTCTAGCCAACAGGAAAGACGTTGTCAGTGCGGTGATTGGCGCCTATCAGGGAGGCCGCATTTACGCCGCTGCTGACTTGGGAATGCCACTCAAAAAGTTCGACAACCAAGCTTACGAAAATGCCGGAAGCCGACCGCTGAGTGACGACCACATTCATCGCCTCGAACAGGTAGCAGGCACGACCTTCCTGCCGGATTACATCGCTGCCAAATACGGCGGCATGTTCGTTCCGCTGACTGCGCCGGCGGATCTGGACAACGTTGAGTTGTACAATCGATCAGTCAAAGCCGCCGCCAAGCGCGGGATGGTTGATCAGATCATTGCCAAAGCACTCGACGACGGTGTCATTGAGTCTTGCGAAGCGCAAGCCATCATCAACGCTCTGATGCACTACATGTCTGCCCGCTACGCCGAAGTGCTGGCCACTATTCAACTGCACGGTCGGGGGTTCGCCGGGTGAGTACTTACAAGCTCGTCTGCCCGCACTGCCTCGGCCACATGCGCATCCGCGCCAGCGAAGGCACACACATTTTCCTGCGCGTGGCCTACCTGCAATGCACCAACGAGGCCTGCGGCTTTCCGGCCGCGCTGGGGTGACATCCAGATCGATGAGATTGACCACCTGGACCTGCAAGAATGGATTCAGGGGCCACTGTCGAAGCGGCTGAAGAACAAAACCATCCGCGACATCATCAGTAATGTGCGCCAGGTGTTCAGGCTCTACCGCACACGCAAGAAGGTCGCGCACGACCCGACTGAGGGGTTATTCGTGCGCCTACCCGATCCAGAGGCGCCGGACCCGTTCACCAAGGCGGAAATCAAGCAGATCCTCGAAACATCCACCAACCGCACTCAGGAACTGCTGATGGTGCAGTTTATGATTTGGGCAGGCCCACGGGTGTCGGAGACCATCGCGCTGACGTGGGAGGACGTCGATCTGAAACAGGGGACGGTGACTTTCCGCAGGTCAAAGGTGCGGGGAGCCTATCGCGTGACGAAGACCCGACGCTCCACACGCAAGGTGCGTTTGCTGGAACCGGCGTGGGATGCCCTTCGCAAGTTGGACGCGATCAACCAGCTTAAAACCGTGGACACGGTCGAAGTCGTCGAGCGTGACAACAAGACAGTTCGCAAGCACAAGCTGCACTTCGTATTCCTCAACACAAAGAGCGGCCTGCCGCACGTCAGCGACTTTGTCGTGAGGGACAGGTTCTTCAAAGCGCACTTGAAAGCGGCCGGCGTTAGATATCGCGGTCCTGGACAGTGCCGCCACACGTATGCCAGCCAGTTGTTGACTACCGGCGTGGCATCGGTTGACTGGATTGCGGAGCAGATGGGCCACACTAGCGCGAATATGATCCGACAGCATTACGGCATGTGGATCAATGAGGATGGACCAGATGTTATCGGAATGCTTGAACTTGCCTTGAATCTGTAGGTGTTTCAAAGGGGCCAAATTGGCCCCAACTGGTAGCTCAGAAGATTGTTTTTATAACCTTGTCGACTCCAGTAATAAGTTCGTCCACTTCCTCAACCGTTGGTTCGGTCGGGTTTTTATGGCCGCATTTATTACGAATGTCACCAAGGAACTGGATGTGCCGAGACTGCGATAGTTCGATGACACCAGCTGCTTTTAGCACGTCATTGAGCACTGCAATCGTTCCAGACTTTTTTGGCAAATTATGGTTGTCACATACTTGCTTCAGATGACCTTCCAGCACGACTCCGGCGACAGCGCCCGCAGCACGAGCGAATTTGTTTTTAAGCAGCTCTCTAGCAACGTCAAGCTCAGAGTCAAAGAGATCAGCCTGTACCAATTGCTTGATGTCAAAGAGTGAACTCTCAAAACGCTTTTCTATCGATTCAAGGATAGCAATCTGCTGCTGCAGCAATGGAATGGCGGCAGACATATCAACGACCACTTCCCCGCCATACCGAGTCGACGAAAGGGATTGGCACGCGTCCTCTATTCGATAAGTCTCGACATCAAATGTTTTTCGCGTTTTGGGTCGTTCATAAAATTTTACGAAATCCGCATATCTGTCGGGAAGTAGCTGCTTCACAACGACGAGAGCTTCCGAATACCAGTGGTGATAGCAGATCCGGAAGGGCTTGAGCTTTTTGTCGTAACTTTCGATTTTCTCCTCGGTCCATCCCGCTCTTTCCAAACTGGCTCGCCATTCGTTCGTACCAGCTGCATCACGGCGAAGCGCTTGTAGAACTGCCCGTCCTTCCTGAAGTAACGCCTTCAGATCCTTCCGGTACTTTTCTAAATTGGATTCTGTCATAGCTCCCTCACATGTAGATGACCAGATTGATCATCGGTCAGAAGAGGGAGAGTAATAGCATTTTAGTACCGCCAATAGTTGAACCCACGGCTTTCAATACCCTAATTGATAGTCGCCGGACCGGGCCGCCCGTTCCCACGGATGTTCCCATATGGGCCGTTTTTGCCCCCCAGAAAACACAAAACCCCTGAAAACTTTAATGTTTTCAGGGGTTTTGTCGTTTCAAATTTGGCGGTGAAGGAGAGATTCGAACTCTCGATACAGTTTCCTGTATACACACTTTCCAGGCGTGCTCCTTAAGCCACTCGGACACTTCACCGTATCTCTGCAGACATGTTCTGTCTGTCGAGGCGCGCTAATGTAGTCGAAAGCTTTTCCGATGGCAAACTTTTTTTCAGAATTTTCATGCGCTTAAGAGAGCACGCTTCATTCTGCCAAAGCGGACGATGGCAAACCGGCCAATCTCGGGTGAGCCGTGCGCTTCCTTTATAGCAGGCAACACGGGCGCGACGCTGGCCGAAGCGCAAAACGGTGACTGGCAGGTCAGTCACGGCGCTTTACCTGGCCTGCGGCGGTGGGTAACGTCTGCCCATCTTTCTAATAAGGAATAGCGTCATGAGCGAGTTGATTGCCTACCACCTCGAAGACGGTATCGCGACCCTGACCCTGAACAATGGCAAGGTCAACGCGATTTCTCCGGATGTAATTGCGGCGTTTAACGCGGCGCTGGATCAGGCGGTGGCGGATCGCGCCGTGGTGATCATCACCGGGCAGCCGGGGATCCTCTCGGGCGGGTATGACCTGAAGGTAATGACCGCCGGCCCGAAAGAAGCCGTTGCGCTGGTGACGGCCGGTTCGACCCTGGCCCGCCGCCTGCTCTCTCACCCGTTCCCGGTGATCGTTGCTTGCCCGGGACACGCTGTGGCCAAGGGTGCTTTCCTGCTGTTGTCCGCCGATTACCGCATCGGTGTCGACGGCCCGTTCAGCATCGGCCTGAACGAAGTGCAGATCGGCATGACCATGCACCACGCTGGTATCGAGCTGGCGCGCGATCGCTTGCGGCGTTCGGCTTTCCATCGCTCGGTGATCAATGGCGAGATGTTCGATCCGCAAAGTGCCGTTGATGCAGGCTTCCTCGACAAAGTCGTCACTGCCGAAGAATTGCAAGGCGCCGCCCTGGCTGCCGCGCGGCAGTTGAAGAAGATCAACATGCTCGCGCACAAGAACACCAAGCTGAAAGTGCGCAAGCAACTGCTGGAAACTCTTGACGACGCCATCCTGCAGGATCAGCAACATCTGGGCTGACTCGTCCAGGATCTGCCGGTAAGTGAATAGCCCGACCCTCGTGTCGGGCTTTTTCTTACGTCACACGTCGAAGATTCGCGGAAAGCTCTAGGACGCGCCTGACAGGCAAGACTGAAACATGCGCTTAAACATCGGCCATCTCCGGACTCTATAGCGGCAATTGCCGAAAACAGTGCACATCCGTACACTGCGCCACCTTTTGTCCCGGTGGGCCTGCAAAAATGCTGTTTGTGTTTCGTATGTTGTTGATGGGCCTGCACTTTATTCTGGCCGGCGTGCTCGGCGTGATCCTTGGACTGTGCCGCCCGTTCAACCCGGACAACAGCCGACTCTGCGCCCGCCTCTACGCTTTGCCGGCGATGTGTATCTTGCGTTTGCGGGTCAGGTCCGAGGTCAACGGCTTGATGAACAAGCCCGACAGTTGCGTGATCATCGCCAACCATCAGTCCAACTACGATCTGTTCGTCTTCGGCAATGTCGTCCCCCGCCGTACCGTGTGTATCGGCAAGAAAAGCCTGAAGTGGGTGCCGTTGTTCGGCCAGTTGTTCTGGCTGGCCGGCAATGTGTTGATCGACCGTGGCAATGCGCACAAGGCGCGGCAGTCGATGCTGACGACCACCCACACCTTGCAGAATGAAGACACCTCGATCTGGGTGTTTCCGGAAGGCACCCGCAACCTCGGTGAAGATTTGTTGCCGTTCAAGAAAGGCGCGTTCCAGATGGCGATTGCCGCCGGCGTGCCGATCGTTCCGGTGTGCGTGAGCAGCTATATAAAGCACATGCGCCTGAATCGCTGGCGCAGTGGCAACGTTCTCATACGTTCCTTGCCGGCGATTCCTACAGTCGGATTGACCATGGACGACATGCCCATGCTGATCGAGCGATGCCGCGAGCAGATGCGCGAGTGCATCGAATCGATGGATCGGCAACTGCAAGCCGCGTGAAACAAGACCCGCCCTGTGCGGGTTTTCTTTTGCCGGGTGAACTGTAGAAGTTTCACTGACTCTCAAGCAGCGACACGGCTAAGCTGAAGCCTAGTTTCCCTGCCATCTGCCAAGAAGAAGTGAATCACCACCATGGGTCGAGTTGTTGCTGCTGCGGTGTACAGCGAGGGTAAGAAAGTCACCAATATTGCGCTGGACGAAGGTGCTGCCTGGGCGGCCAAACCCGGCCACTTCGTGTGGATCGGCCTGGAAGAACCGGACGCACAGGAATTATCCAACCTGCAACGTCAGTTCAACTTGCATGAACTGGCCATCGAAGACGCGCTGGAAAAACACAGCCGACCGAAACTGGAAACCTTTGGTGACGCTCTGTTTATCGTCACCTACTCACCGGTTCGCGAAAACGGCGTCTTGCAATTTATCGAAACGCATATCTTCGCCGGCAGGGGTTACATCATCACTGCACGAAACGGCCATTCCGCGTCGTACGCCTATGTGCGGCAACGCTGTGAAGCGCGCCCTTTGTTGCTCGAGCACGGGGAGGATTTCGTCCTGTATGCGCTGCTCGATTTCGTCATCGAGAACTATCAGCCGGTGGGCGAAGCGATCCACGCCGAGATCGATGAGTTGGAGCGCAACGTGCTGTGCAGCGCCCTCAACGAGCGAGACATCCAGAAGCTGCACGGTTTGCGCCGTGACGTGGTGCGCTTGCGTCGATATGCGGCGCCGATGGTGGAAATCGGCGAAGAGCTGCAAAAGCTCAGTTTCCCGTTCATCGACAAGAACATGCGCCCGTACTTTCGCGATGTGCAGATTCACGTAACGCGGCAGATGGAAGACCTCAGTACGCTGGCGGACATTGCCAGCCAGACCATCGAGATCGGCGTGTTGCTCGAGGCATCCCGGCAGAGCGTGGTGCAGCGCAAGTTTGCGGCGTGGGCGGCGATTCTGGCGTTCCCGACAGCGGTGGCGGGAATTTACGGGATGAATTTCCAGAACATGCCGGAATTGACCTGGCATTACGGTTATTTTGCGGTGCTGGGGTTTATTGCGGTGGGGTGTGTGAGTTTGTGGGCGAGTTTCAAGCGGTCGGGGTGGCTGTAGCCGGGACCGCGTTGCCCCGGATATTCGCGAGCAGGCTCGCTCCCACAGGGATTGTGGGAGCAGGCCCTTTTAGCGTTGAGCCGTTTCTGGTTTGTGCGCCACGAAGCGCATCATCCACTCTGCAACGGTAGCGCCATGATGCTCCTGCTCAAGACTTGCCACACCCTTGCTGTAGATCTGCGAACCCAGCGCTTCCTGGCGCAGATCGAGCAGCGCGCGCGAATAATCGTGAATGAATTCCGGGTGGCCCTGGAAGCACAGCACTTGATCGTTGATGTGATAAGCCGCGAACGGGCAGAAATCGCTGGAGGCGATGACTGTCGCGTTTTCCGGTAGTTCGGTGACCTGGTCCTGGTGGCTGATCAGCAGTGTCAGCTCTTCGCGCACCGGGCTCATCCACGGCGCCTTGGCTGCCAGCTGGTAGCTGTGAGTGCCGACGCCCCAGCCTTGGGACGCACGCTCACTCTTGCCACCAAGCAATAGCGCCAGCAATTGATGGCCGAAGCACACGCCGAGCAATTTGTCGCCGCGTTCGTAGCGATTCAGAAGATAGGTCTTGAGGGTCTGGATCCACGGATCCGTGCCGAACGAATCGGCCTTGCTGCCAGTGACCAGGTACGCATCGAAAGTCTCATCGTCACTTGGATACTCACCCTTCACCACGTTATAGACAGTGAACTCAGCGGCGATCGGTTGTTGCGAGAACAGGCGCTGGAACATCTGCCCATAGCCCTGATATTGGTCAATCAATTCGGGCCGCAGGATGTCGGTTTCGAGAATGCAGATGCGCAGCGACATAAAAAATACCTGACACGTGATGGGAATAATGAACACTCCAGAGCCTGCCTTGAAACACGTGGCCAAGGCAAGCCCCGAAATGCTCGCTGGCCTTAGAACATTTCACCTTTCGCCGCTTTGTCCAGCAGCAGCGCTGGCGGGATAAAGCGCTCGCCGTACTGCTCGGCCAGATACTGCGCGCGGGCGATGAAGTCCTTCAGGCCATACTGGTTGATGAACTGCAGCGCCCCGCCGGTCCACGCGGCGAAACCGATGCCGAAGATCGAGCCGACGTTGGCATCCGCCGTCGAGGTCAGCACGCCCTCCTCCACACAGCGCACGGTTTCGATGGCCTGCACAAACAACAGCCGATCACGCACATCCTTCGCAGAGATCTGTCCGTCGGCCTTCTCGAAGCGCGTTTTCAGCTCCGGCCATAAATGCTTCTGGGCACCGGCTGGATACTCATAAAAACCGCCTTCGGCGGCTTTGCCCGGTCGCTTGAATTCATTGAGCATCAAGTCAATCACGGCAAAGGCCGGGTGCTCAATCAGCGGTTTCCCTTCAGCTTGTAGGTCCTTGGCCGTCTGTTGACGGATATGGCTCATCAGGCTGAGGGAAACTTCGTCGGAGATTGCCAGAGGCCCGACCGGCATCCCGGCCTTGCGCGCTTCGGTCTCGATCATCGGCGCACTGACGCCCTCGCCAAGCATGGCAATGCCCTCGTTGGTGAACGTGCCGAACACCCGCGAGGTAAAGAAGCCGCGACTGTCGTTGACCACGATCGGGGTTTTCTTGATTTGCAGCACGAAATCGAAACCGCGAGCGAGAGTTTCGGCGCTGGTCTGCGCACCTTTGATGATTTCCACCAGCGGCATTTTTTCTACCGGACTGAAGAAATGCAGGCCGATGAATTTGCTTTGATCGGCCACCGCCGTCGCCAGACCGGTGATCGGCAGGGTCGACGTATTGGAAGCAATGACCGCTTCGTCGCCCACGACCTGTTGCGCGGCGGCGGACACCCTGGCTTTGAGTTGGCGATCCTCGAACACCGCTTCGATGATCAGATCGCAACCGGCCAGATCGGCATCGCTTTCGCTCGCAACGATTCGCGCCAGCACCGCTTCGCGCTGTTCGGGAGTCATTTGGCCACGGGCAACTTTCTTGTCCAGCAGCGCTGCGGAATGCGCTTTGCCCTTCTCGGCAGCGGCAAGGTTGATGTCCTTGAGGACGACGTCGATACCGGCCGAGGCGCTGACGAACGCGATGCCTGCGCCCATCATTCCGGCGCCGAGCACACCGACTTTGCGGGTTTTATAGGGCGCAAAACCTTGCGGTCTTGAACCGCCGGCGTTGATCTCGTTCAACTGGAACCAGAACGTACCGATCAGGTTTTTCGAGATTTGCCCGGTCGTCAGCTCGGTGAAGTAGCGGGTTTCGATCAGGTGCGCGGTGTCGAAATCGACCTGAGCGCCCTCCACCGCCGCGCATAGAATCTTCTCCGGCGCCGGCAGGGTGCCTTGAGTTTTCGCGCGCAGGATCGACGGCGCAATCGCCAGCATTTGCGCCACTTTCGGGTTCGATGGCGTGCCGCCAGGAATCTGGTAGCCCTTGACGTCCCAACGCTGCACTGGCGCCGGATTGGCGAGAATCCAGGCGCGCGCCTTGGCCAGCAGCTCATCGCGATCCGCTGCCAATTCATCAATCAGCCCGGCCTGCAACGCCTGTTGCGGGCGCACTTTTTTGCCTTCAAGCAAGTACGGCAGGGCTTTTTCGATGCCGAGCATGCGCACCATGCGCACCACCCCGCCGCCGCCCGGCAAAAGACCCAAGGTCACTTCCGGTAGACCGAGTTGCACCGAGGCGTCCTCAACACCAATGCGGTGGTGACAGGCCAGACAGATCTCCCAGCCGCCGCCCAGCGCAGCACCGTTGATCGCCGCGACCACCGGTTTGCCGAGGGTTTCCAGGCTGCGCAATTGCGCCTTGAGGGTCAGCACCATGTCGTAGAAAGCTTTGGCTTCGGGTTTGCCGACCTTGATCAGCTCATTGAGATCGCCGCCGGCGAAAAAGGTCTTCTTCGCGGAGGTGATGATTACTCCGGCAATGCTGTCTTTCTCTCCCAGCAAGCGGGCAACGCAAGCGGCCATGGCCTCGCGGTACACGGCGTTCATGGTGTTGGCGCTCTGGCCCGGCATGTCCATGGTCAGCACGACGATACCGTCCTGGCCTTTTTCGTAACGAATGGCTTCGCTCATAACAGGGTTCCTTGAAGTCGGGGCTCAGAGGCGTTCGATGATGGTGGCAATGCCCATGCCGCCGCCGACACACAGCGTCGCCAGGCCGTAGCGCAGATGCCGCGCTTCCAGTTCATCAAGCAGGGTGCCGAGGATCGCGCAACCCGTGGCGCCCAGCGGGTGGCCCATGGCGATCGAGCCGCCGTTGACGTTGACCTTGCCGGGATCGACGGCCATGTCCTTGATGAATTTCAACACCACCGAAGCAAACGCTTCGTTGACCTCGAACAGATCGATGTCCTGCACGCGCAGTCCGGCCTTGGCCAGCGCTTTGCGAGTCGCCGGCGCCGGGCCGGTGAGCATGATGGTCGGATCTGTGCTGGTGACGGCCGTGGCGACGATACGCGCGCGTGGCTGCAGCCCCAGCGCGCGGCCCTTGGCTTCGGAGCCGATGAGCATCAGCGCCGCACCGTCGACAATTCCGGAACTGTTGCCCGGCGTGTGCACATGGTTGATCCGCTCGACATGGCTGTAGACCCGCAACGCCGTGGCGTCAAAGCCCAGCTGCCCGATCATTTCGAAACTTGGCTTGAGCTTGCCCAGACCTTCGAGGGTCGATTCGGCGCGGATAAATTCATCGTGATCAAGCAGGATGATGCCGTTCTGATCCTGCACTGGCACCAGCGACTTGTTGAAGGAGCCGTCGGCCCGCGCTCGTGCGGCTTTTTGCTGCGAGTGCAGCGCGTAGGCATCGACGTCCTGCCGACTGAAGCCTTCGAGGGTGGCGATCAGATCGGCGCCGACCCCTTGCGGGGTGAAATGGCTGTGCAGGTTGGTCTGCGGGTCCAGCGCCCAGGCGCCGCCATCGCTGCCCATTGGCACCCGCGACATCGACTCGACGCCGCCAACCACCACCAGATCCTCGAAGCCCGAGCGCACTTTCATCGCGCCAAGATTCACCGCTTCCAGACCCGAAGCGCAGAAACGATTGATCTGCACACCGGCGACGCTGACGTCCCAGTCGGCCACTTGCACCGCCGTCTTGGCGATGTCCGAGCCTTGATCGCCGATCGGCGTGACGCAGCCGAGGACGACATCATCGACCTGACTGGTGTCCAGCGCGGTGCGCGCCTGCAAGGCGCTCAGCAAACCGGCCACCAGGTTGACCGGCTTCACGCTGTGCAGCGCGCCATCGGCCTTGCCTTTGCCACGCGGGGTGCGCAACGCATCGAAAATCAAAGCTTCAGTCATGACGTCCTCGAACCTGATTTATTGTCACTTCACTTTCGCCCTGCGCCGACTGGCAAGCAATGACCACATTGCTCAAAGCGCTTGACGCACACGCTCAGACGGACGGTCATCCGTCATCAGGTGAACCGGTTCAGGTCGCCGAGTTGTCTAGCCAGCGGGCGGCAAAGAAGCTGGCAATACGCCTCATGCCGTTTTAAAAGCTTTTGCCAAGAACTCCATATGAAATGGATCTAAGCGAAGGCAGACGCGGGCTCTAAGGTGAAGATGTACGCCATCGTCGTCGGGTTTTGCCGAGACGGGCGTCCTTTAACAGGAAGTGCAACGCGTGCCGTCAGGGATATGCAGTCAGGCATGCATCAGGAAATAACAATAAAGGCGGTCAAGCCATGTTCAAACAACCGAAAGTACGTCAAGCAGGACTCATTCTTTTCGCCACGACGCTGTTGTTGATCTTGCCGAATCTGACCAAGGTCATCGGCTGATTCAAACGTCGCGTGCTGTATATCGCCACTGAAAATGTGACTGGCCCGCTACCCGGGCCAGCGTGGTTGTGCCAACCTTTGCGCACTCCCACGACATGGACGGCGATCATTTGAAAACGCTCACTGCGCTCGGTGCCTTGCTGCTGAGCTTGCCCTTGTCCGCCGCACAGCTGGATCTGCAGTTGGGCGCAAACAGCCGCACCTGGCAGACCGAAGAGCTGCTCAAGCATCCTCAGCTGCAAACTCTCACGATCAACAATGATGTTTCCTACAAGAAGGACATGACCTATCAGGCCGTGCCGCTGGCCGCATTGCTGACGGGAGTGAAGCCGGAGGATCACTTGCAGGCGGTGGCGCTGGATGGCTTTGCCGCAGAGTTGGCCGCCGCGCCCTTGCTGAACAAGGACGGCGCACGCGCATGGCTGGCAATCGAGGACCCGGCGCGGCCGTGGCCACCGCTGTCTGCCGGCAAGCACAGCGCCGGGCCGTTCTATCTGGTCTGGACCGATCCGCAGGCCGGTAATATCAGCCCCGAACAGTGGCCGTTCGAAGTCGCCAGCATCAAGTTGATGGCGCCGGTGGCCCAACGCTTCCCTGCCCTGCTGCCCGATCCTGCCTTGAAGGCCGATGATCCGGTGAACAAGGGTTTTGCCCTGTTTCAGAAAAACTGCCTGGCCTGCCACCGGTTGAATGGTGCCGGAGACGCGCAGTTCGGTCCGGATTTGAATATTCCGTATAGCCCGACCGAGTATTTTGGGGCGGATTTCTTGAAGCGCTACATCCGCGATCCGCAGAGTTTGCGTCAGTGGCCGCAGGCGAAGATGCCCGGGTTTTCCGCGCAGGTGTTGCCGGATGGAGACCTGGAAATGCTGGTGGGCTATCTCAAGCACATGGCCGGCCGCAAAGCCAAGCCTTGATGCAGTCTCCCTTGTGGGAGCGAGCCTGCTCGCGAAGGCGGAGTGTCAGTCGCTGGTTGGCTGGCTGATGAACCGCTTTCGCGAGCAGGCTCGCTCCCACAGGGCTTTGCGTGCGTCGAGCTATTGTTGCTGCACGGAAATAACCGGCGTCGGCGAGACGAATACCTTGGCGTGCATCTGCTCGCAGCCGCCGCCCCGGCGCATGCCGCGGACCGGGCAGGCATCGAGATAATCCAGGCCCACCGCCAGCTTCAAGTGTCGCTCCGGGCGCGCCAGTTGGTTGGTCACGTCGAAGCTGTACCAGGCGTCATCCAGCCACGCTTCTGCCCAGGCATGACTGGCCAGATGCTCGCAATCTTCGCTGTACAGATAACCCGACACGTAACGCGACGGCACGCCGAGGCTGCGCGCGCAGGCCAGAAACGCATGGGTATGATCCTGACAAACCCCGGCGCGACCGGCGAAAGCTTCGGCGGCGCTGGTGTCGACTTCGGTTGAGCCCGGCGTGTAGGTCATGTGCTGATTCAAACCATGCATCAAGTCGATCAGCGCGGTGCGATCACGCCGTTGCTTGCAGTTCTTCGCGGCAAATTCGCGCAAGGCTTCATCGGCTTCGGTCAGGCGCGTGAAGCGCAGGAACGGCAGCGCCGACTGGCTCTCATGTTCGGCCTCGCGCAATTCGTCAATATCGACCTGACCACGGGCGCCGATGATGATCGCTTCGTGCGGCTCGTCCATGGTCAGCACATGCAGGATGTTGCCGAACGGATCGAGCTGCGCACGCACCGGACGCGGCAGGTCCAGTTGCCAACTGAGGACATGCTGGCGCTCGCTGTCGTGGGGCGTAAGGCGCAGGTACTGGATGCTCGCGCGCACCTGATCTTCGTAGTGATAGGTGGTCTCGTGGCTTATGGAAAGTCTCATGCAGCCTCCAGGTAGGAACTGTGAATGGCGTTGCCCAACTGGCGCACCAGCGGGATGAATTCGGTCAGCCAGGCGTGCAGGCCTTCTTCGAGGATTTCGTTGATGCCGGTGTAGCGCAGGCGCGCGTCCATTTCCGCCGCCAGGCGTTGTGCCGGGCGGCCATTGGCGCCTGGCAGTTGCGCGAGGATCTGGTCGATCTCTTCGGTACAGGCACGCAGCGAACGCGGCACATCGGCGCGCAACAGCAGCAGTTCGGCGACATGCCGGGCGCCGGGCGCGTCGCGGTAGATTTCGGTGTAGGCCTCGAATGAGGACAAGGCGCGCAGCAGCGCACTCCAATGGTAATAGGCGTGCGCCGTGCCGTCGCTGACTGCTTCGGCCTGATCGCCGGCCATCTCGTAACGGGCATCGAGCAGGCGCAGCGTGTTGTCCGCGCGCTCGATAAACGTGCCCAGACGAATGAAGCGAAACGCGTCGTTGCGCATGATCGTGCCGTAAGAGGCGCCGCGAAACAGGTGCGAACGCTCCTTGATCCATTCGCAGAAACGGCTCATGCCGTAGCGGCTCAGGCCCTGTTCGGCGATGCCGCGAATCTCCAGCCAGGTCGCATTGATGTTTTCCCACATGTCGGCAGTGATACGCCCGCGCACGGCATGGGCACTGGCTCGCGCTGCGCCAAGGCAGCTGTAGATACTGGCCGGGTTGGCCGCATCCAGTGCGAAGAAATGCAGCAAGCGTTCAGCGTGCAGGTCACCGTGGCGTTCAAGGTAATCGTCCAGGGTGCCGGTGATCAGCAACGGCATGGCGAGTTCGTGCAGACCGTCGCCGCGCCCATCCTGCGGCATCAGCGACAGCGAATAACTGATGTCGAGCATGCGCGCGAGATTCTCCGCACGCTCCAGGTAACGCGACATCCAGTACAGATCCGAGGCAGTTCTACTTAACATGGCAAGCTTCCTTCAATCCTCGACTACCCAGGTGTCCTTGGTGCCGCCGCCCTGGGAGGAATTCACCACCAGGGAGCCTTCACGCAACGCAACACGGGTCAAACCGCCGGGCACGACCCGGGTTTCGCGACCGGACAACACAAACGGACGCAAATCGATATGGCGCGGTGCAATGCCGTTTTCGACAAAGGTCGGACAGGTCGACAGCGACAGCGTCGGCTGCGCGATGTAGGCATGGGGTTTGGCTTTGATGCGCTCACGAAAGGCATCGATTTCCGCTGTCGTCGCGGCTGGCCCAACGAGCATGCCGTAACCGCCGGAGCCTTGGGTCTCCTTGACCACCAGTTCCGGAAGATTGGCCAGCACATGGGACAGCTCGGACGGGTTGCGGCACTGCCAGGTCGGCACGTTTTTCAGAATCGGCTCTTCGTCGAGGTAGAAACGGATCATGTCGGTGACAAACGGATACACCGATTTATCGTCCGCCACTCCGGTGCCGATGGCGTTGGCCAGCACCACATTGCCGGAACGATAGGACGACAGCAGCCCCGGCACGCCGAGCATTGAGTCCGGGTTGAACGCCAGCGGGTCGAGGAATGCGTCGTCGAGCCGGCGGTAGATCACGTCGACCGCTTTCGGGCCGTCAGTGGTGCGCATGAAGACTTTGTCGTCACGCACGAACAGATCCGCACCTTCCACCAGTTCCACGCCCATTTCCCGGGCAAGAAACGCGTGTTCGAAGAACGCGCTGTTGAAGCGTCCCGGCGTCAACACCACCACGCTCGGGTTGTCGATCGGGCTTGAGCTTTTCAGAGTGTCGAGCAGCAGATTGGGGTAATGATCGATCGGGGCGATGCGCTGGGCGGAGAACAGTTCGGGGAACAGACGCATCATCATCTTGCGGTCTTCGAGCATGTAGCTGACGCCGCTGGGGGTGCGCAGGTTGTCTTCGAGGACGTAATAAGTGCCATCGCCGTCGCGCACCAGATCGACGCCGGAGATGTGCGAATAGATATCGCGGTGCAGATCCAGACCTTGCATCGCCAATTGGTATTGCTCGTTGGCCAGCACCTGTTCGGCGGGAATGATCCCGGCCTTGATGATGCGCTGCTCGTGGTAGAGGTCGGCGAGAAACATGTTCAACGCTTTGACCCGCTGGATGCAGCCGCGCTCGACAATCCGCCATTCACTGGCCGGAATGCTGCGGGGAATGGTGTCGAACGGAATCAGGCGCTCGGTGCCCTGCTCGTCGCCATAGAGCGTGAAGGTGATCCCGGCACGGTGGAACAGCAGATCGGCCTCGCGGCGGCGCTGCGCGAGCAGCTCGTCGGGCGTCTCGGCCAGCCAGCGGGCAAATTCCCGGTAATGCGGGCGGACCAGGCCGCCGGCATCGTACATCTCGTCAAAATAGGTGCGGATCATGCCGTACTCCTTGTCACTCCGGACATACAGGCCTTCGCAAGGCCCGTGCCATCGGCATAAACGCTTTGATTTCAATCGGTTGTAGATACACGCCGAAGGCTGCGCACCATTCCTGTGCGGCAAATGCCCCGGCCCGATTGCCCCCGCTTCATTGCGACGCACTGCATCGCCTATCACCAGCATAGTCAGAGTTGATTTCACTGCCCGGCCACGACTGCGGATAATCCGCGCATTCGCTGCAAAACTTCCCCGGCACGCCGCCGCGAAGTAGACAGCTCAACCGATCTGAACTGCCTTGGCAGCCCCGTCCCGACAGGACTTTATTGCATACCCGTCTTCCCTTTTAGCCACCCTCTCCGGTGGCTTTTTTTTGCCCGGGATTCTTGTTTCAGGGTTTTGCCACTGCGATGTGCAGAAGCCAGAAACGACAACGGCCGACCCGAAGGTCAGCCGTTGCCCGACAGACAATGCGCAATATCAATTCAACCGGTAACGATTGCGCACCTCCTGCTTCACGCCCCAACCCTCGATAATGCCGCCCAGCGGTTCGACCACGGCTGAAAAGCCTTGCTCGAAATCGCCGATGTCGTCATAGGTTGCGTACATCACTTTGCTCAATTCCAGCGACCAGGCGCCGTCGTCGCGCGCACTGACCTGGGCATTGATGGATTCACCGCGAAATTTGCCTGCTGCCCTGCGCGCCCGCTCCTCGTCCGGGAAAATCGCGTAGAACTCGATGGGATGGAACCGGGAAAAATCGAAACCGCCTTCTTTCATGCGGCGCAGAACGTTGCTGCTGATGTCTTCTTGATAGGCTGTGCTCATGAATCGTCCCCCTCGATTGATGGATAGACTTTCCGTATTCCCGCCCCGGGCCTTTTGGCCTAAGTACTACGGCAACGTGGTTGCGCGCGGGAAACAAGCATGTAGCTGACAAGACCAGACCTTAGCGATCCATTCGCTGATCTCGCTTGCAGAGTAGCCCCAAGAGAGCGCCGCTGCCAAGGCCTGGTTTACGAGATGACAGGAAGTGTTCAGACAGGGGTGATGCTGCGGATTTCGATGCCGTTCTGGGTCTTGAGGTTTTTCACCCCGGCATCGGCGGTGCGCCCTTCCAGATCGTTGAGATCCAGCTGGGCGGCGACCGGAAGAAGCCGCTCTTTGACGAGCCGTGCGGCTTCATCATCGGACGGGCATTCCTCACGTTCGAAGACTTCATCGACAATTTCACCGTGATCATCCACGAAAGTGACTTTCCACTTTTGCATCAGTGCCTCCTCGATCAACCCGTAAATGGGCTTACCTCTATCTCGACTTTTTTCCGCGATAGTTGGTTCAAAAGGATTACAGCCGACAACGGTGAAAATAACCATCCGATCGATAGGGCGGACTCTGTGGCGTGGGGATTTATCCCCGTCCGGCTGCGCAGCAGTCGTAAGACCGTACATTGCGGTTTGACGGAGACACCGCGCAGGCCGGTTCAGGGATGCTGCGCATCCCAACGGAGATAAATCCCCTCACCACAAAAGCCCCCTTGCAGAGCGACGTCAGCGTGATCAGTCGTTGCTCGGCTTGTTGACCGCTTGCAGCACGTATTGCGGCAAGGCGAACGCGCCGATGTGGATTTCCGGATTGTAGTAACGGGTGACGATGCCGCTGCCGATGAAGCGCTGTTGAAGGGTTTCACGGCTGAGCTTGCGGTAGGCCGGGTTGGTCGAGCCCCAGGCGAAGGTCATCGAACCGCCGATGTAGGTCGGTACGGCCGCCTGATAGAAATGCCAGTCCGGGAACAGGCTGCGCAGGCGACCGGCGGTGGTTTTGACTTCGTCGATCTGCATGAACGGCGTGCCGTTCTGAGTCACGAGAATGCCGCCTTCGTTCAGGCAGCGGTGGCATGCCTGGTAGAAGTTCTCGGAGAACAGCACTTCGCCCGGGCCGATCGGGTCGGTGGAGTCGGAGATGATCACGTCGAATTTTTCAGTAGTGGTGGCGACGAAACGCATGCCGTCATCGATCACCAGGTTCAGGCGCGGATCGTCGTAGGCACCGGCGGAATGGTTCGGCAGGAATTCCTTGCACATGTCGACCACGGTGCCGTCGATTTCAACCATGGTGATGTGCTCGACGCCGGCGTGCTTGGTCACTTCGCGTAGCATACCGCCGTCACCGCCACCGATGATCAGCACGCGCTTGGCGGTGCCGTGGGCGAGGATCGGCACGTGAGTGAGCATCTCGTGGTAGATGAATTCGTCGGCTTCGGTGGTCTGGATCACGCCGTCCAGCGCCATCACCCGGCCCATGCGCGGGTTCTGGAAGATCACCAGATGCTGGTGTTCGGTGCGCACTTCGTGCAGCAGTTTTTCCATGCGAAAACGCTGGCCGTAGCCTTCGTAGAGGGTTTCCAGGTACTCGCTGGTCTTGGTGACGGTCATGGTCAAGTGCTCCGATAAATGCGCGGGCGCCATCGTGGGGACGATTGCCCGGGAAAGGCGCGCATTCTACGTTGCCGAAGATGACAGGTCGAACCTCCGGTTGTTTTTTACCAGCGCAAATTACTGTGGGAGCGAGCCTGCTCGCGAAAGCGCAGCATCAGTTGCCGGTGATGGCGACTGACCCAACGTCTTCGCGAGCAGGCTCGCTCCCACAGGGATGACCGTGTGATCGAAAATCAGCTCAGATCCGGACGTTGCCCCGTGGCCCGGCAATTGCCCAGATGATCAGGCCCAGCACCGGCAGGAGGATGATCAGCAACACCCAGACGATTTTCATTCCGGTGGAGGCGCCGCTTTTCAGCACGTTGATGATGGCCCAGATGTCGAGGGCAAGGATGATCAGGCCAATCAGACCGTTGAACGTGGAACCCATGGTGTCGCTCCAGAATAGTGGCATGCACTTTTAGGATAGACGGTCGCGCGCAGGGTTCCCTTTTATTGCGTTCAGACGTGAACGGCGACCTTCAAGGCTTCCAGCGCTGGCGCGGCGGCGATGCCAACCTCGGCGCACAACTCCAGCACGCGGGGCACATCGTTGCCGTAGACCAGGACCATTTGCAGCTCATCGTCGAGCAACTGGCTGAAGTTCATCAACGTGTAACCGCCGTTCTCCTTGTTCAGGCTGCTCATCTGCACCTGAATACGGTTGAGTGCGGTCACTGCTTCGGTCTTGGCCAGTTGCTTGGGCTTGAGATTGAAATCCACGCCCGGACCAAACGAGGCAACGATTTGTGCGAACAGATCGACGTAGGTATCGGCCTGAAACAGCACGGTTTCCGGCAGGCTGCCGACCACTACCCACTCACCCAGCGGGATCGGGAAAGTATCGTCGTAGTTGATGTCCGGATTGGCGGCCAGAAAAGCCTCGGCATCGGCGTAGGCCTGAGCGGCTTCGTCGGCCACCTTCAGGATCTCGTCCTCGCCCATGCAGCCGGAGCTGATTTTGCTGATGAGTTCGACGAGTGCGGCTTTCATGAGGGCGGATCCTGTGGCGGAGGTGAGTTTTCAGGGCGCGAAGGATAGCGCATTCTGCCCTTCGCCACAGTCCGTGGACTTTACGCCAGCAACTTTTCCAGCTGCGCGGTGGTATCGACCGCGCCCATGGTCCGCGCCGCATCCAGCGCGGTCACGCCATTGGCGTCCTTGGCTTTCGGGTCAGCGCCCTGGCCAATCAGGTAGTCGACGATTTCAACGCGGTTGAACATTGCCGCCATCATCAACGCGGTACGGCCGTCGAAGGAAGAACCTTCAATCTCGGCGCCCGCCTCGACCAGCGCCTTGACCACCGCCAGATCGCCCTTGAACGCAGCGCCGGCAATCGGGCTCTGGCCGTTGCCATTGCGCATTTCCGGATCGGCCTTGTGTTTAAGCAGGACCTTCACCGCATCGACATGGCCGTAGTAGCTGGCGAGCATCAACAAGGTGTCGCCCTTGCTGTTTTTCAGGTTCACCGGCAGCCCGGCGCTGACCAGGCGATCAAGCATCTCGGCATCACCGTCGCGCGCCTTGTTGAAAACCTGCTCGGTGAATTCGGCAGCTTCTTCAGGGGTCATCTGGCGGCTTTGGTCGGACATGGGGCACTCCATTTCGGTCTATCGGAAAGCCGACAGTTTCCCGAGCGCGACGGTGGCTGTCACTCGGTTTTTTCCGAGCGTCCCGATAGCCACACTCAATATCGATGTTTGCCCTGTTGAATTTCAGCGAGGATTTGCTCACTGACATGCACATAGGTTTCGCTGCCCGGCAGCCAGGCGAAGATCGGGTCATCGCCGGTGAGCCCGGGGTCAAAGCCTTCCGTTTTCAGGCGAGTCTTCTGGTATTTGAAGGTCCCGGTGGTTTCCATTTTCACTTTCACCCGCAAGAACAACGGCACGGCATAAGCCGGCATACGTTGCCGGACGAAACTCAGCAATTCAGCGAAATCCAGCGTGGCCAAGGATTCGGCGGGAGTAATTGCAGCCATCCCCGCACGCCCGTTGGTGTTGGGGATTTCCACACCGTAGGCCACGGCTTCAGCGATCAGCGGATGTTGCAGCAACAAATTCTCGACTTCGGTGGTCGACACGTTTTCACCCTTCCAGCGATAGGTATCGCCGAGGCGATCAACAAATTGCGCATGGCCGAAACCGATATTGCGCAGCAGGTCGCCGGTGTTGAAAAAGCGATCGCCCTTGTTGAACACATCGTGGAGGACGACGCGGGCGGTTTTCTGCGGGTCGGTGTAACCGTCCAGCGGTGCCTTGTCGTCGATCCGCGCCAGCAGCAGGCCCTGCTCGCCCTTGCCGACCTTGCGCATGAAACCATCATCGCCGCGCAATGGCTCGCCACTGTCATGGTCGTAAGCGACCAGTTCCCACGCCATCAGCGAAAACCCGACGGTGTTGTCGAAATTGAGGATGTTGGTGAAACCGATGTTGCCGTCGCTCGCCGCGTACAGCTCACAAATGTGCTCGACGGCAAAACGCGTCTTGAACTCGGCCCAGGCGCCGGGGCGCAAACCATTGCCGATCATCTTGCGCACGTCGTGGCGGCTGTCATCGGCGCTGACCGGTTGCTCGACCAGATAGCGACACAGCTCACCGACATAGCCGATGGTGGTTGCGCGATAGCGGCGCACATCATTCCAGAACTGACTCGCGCTGAATTTGCGGCGGATGGCAAAACCCGAGGCGCCGTTGATCGCCGATCCCCAGCACACGCACAGGCCCGTGGCGTGATACAGCGGCAAGGTGCAGTAAACGACATCATCCGGGCGCATATCGAGGGCGATCATGCCGAAGCTCGCCGAACTGCGCATCCAGCGTCCATGCTTGAACACTCCGGCCTTGGGCAGGCCGGTGGTGCCGGAGGTGTAGATGTAGAAACACGGATCGTCGAAGAAAATCTGCGCGCTGCTCGGCGGGTTATCGCTGCTGGCGTCAGCACTGGCGCTGATCAGATTGACGTAGCCCTCAGGCGCGATGCCCGGATGGCTGTAGGTGTCCTGATCGGCGACGAACCAGGTGCGCGGCGCTGCGATCGCAACCTGATCACGCACGCCGGCATAGGCAGCGGTCAGTTCTTCGCCAACCACAATAGCCACCGGCGCAACCAGATTGATGCTGTGAACAAGCGTGTCGCGCATCAACGAGGTATTGAGCAGCGCACTCACCGCGCCGAGCTTGGCCAGCGCCAGGATTGTCACCAGTAATTCCGCACGGTTCTCGATAAACACCGCGACCACATCGCCCTTGCCGATGCCTTGCTCGCTCAGGTAATGCGCAATGCGATTGGCCCACTGATTGACCTGTGTATAGGTCAACGCCACGTCGCCCTGCAACAACGCCACACCATCGGGATTGCGCAGCGTCGCCTGCTCGAACGTCCAGCCCAGGCCGCACGTTTGGGTCGGATCCGTGACGTTGGCCACCTTCATGCCTTTGACCACCCGGGGGATGGCCTTGGCGATCATCGGCAGTTTGCGGAGCATCATGCCCCAGGTAATCGTGTCGCTTGGTGCGTGACGCATGAAAGCTCCCCGTTCGATCTTGACGTGCAGACCGCTGTTCTTGTTATCGGGTAATGACTGCGACCGACGCGTTTACGCCGTGGGTCGAGAAGGAAAGTACGTCAGTGCTCGCGGGGCTGTACACGCGGTTTTTGCAATGATTTGTATCCCGTCGCGCCTTCGGGGAAGAGCGGATACTGGTACGGACGTTTGGTTCCGTTGTACGGAGAAAAATCACGCAAAATGCAGGATGCACGATGGCCATTCATGCAGATTGCACGACGCCTGCAAAATGCAATGCCTTCAACTTATTGATTTTAAAGGGATTTTATTCGCATCAATACTGGCACAAACGCTGCAACTACCTCCGCATGCTTGCCATTCAAGTACATACGGAGCTGATGACATGAGCCTGATTCAAGAAAAATTTACATCGCTGTTCTCCAACTACGAAGTCAGCACTGCCCCACGTCCTGACGGTGGCATCCTGCTCACTCTGCGTAGCAGCGACGGCAAAGTCTTCAAACGCGCCCTCTCGTATCAGCAACTGCATGCCGGTGACCAACTGTCGTGGGCGATCAGCGCGATCCGCCGCGACCTGGCCGAACAAGCCAGCGAGCTGCCGCAAATTGCAATGCTGCAGAGCCAGCAGCGTTTTGCTCTGCCGACGTATCACTCGCTGTAATTTGCTTTAAACAAAAACAGGCCGTGGAGCATGCGCTTCACGGCCTGTTTTTATGTGCTCAGGATTTTTGTAGGAGCTGCGGCACGCTGCGATCTTTTGCTCTTGATTTCATGCCTAAATCGAAAGATCGCAGCCTCGTTTCACTCGACAGCTCCTACAGGGATGTGTGCAATGGTCAGAACGCTTCCGGTTCGATTCCGGTAAAGCTGTCCACCGTCACGTGCCCTGCCAACTCCCCGCCTTCACGCGCCAGACCGCAGGTTTTCATGCCGGCCGACTGGGCAGCGTCGAGCTCTTCGACGATGTCCGACAGGAACAGGATTTCATCGGCTTCAACACCCACCGCCTGCTGAATGTTGCGGTAGGACTGCGCCTCACGCTTCGGCCCCGATGTGGTGTCGAAATAGCCGCTGAACAGCGGTGTCAGATCCCCCGCTTCCGAGCAACCGAAGATCAGCTTCTGCGCCTGGATCGAGCCGGACGAGTAAACAAACAGTTGATAACCGGCCGCATGCCAACGTTGCAGCGCTTCAACAGCATCAGGATAGACATGCCCCTTCAACTGCCCGGCCTGATAGCCCTGCGCCCAGACCATGCCCTGCAATGCCTTGAGCGGCGTGGCTTTGCGGTCTTCGGCGATCCAGCTCAAAAGAATTTCAACAACCCGTTCAACATCGGCCTGCGCCTCGTTGCTGTCGCGACGCACGGCGTCGAGCTGTTCGGCGACATCAGCACGCGAAGCGTTCTGCCGCACAAAGTCGGGCAAATGTTTGGCGGCGTAGGGAAACAGCACGTCGAAGACGAAACTCACCGCGCTGGTGGTGCCTTCGATGTCGGTGAGGATGGCTTTGATCGACACGGTTTCAGTCCTCCAGACGCGGGAAGCGGCCGGCGATGTCTTCGCCGGTGAAATTGGCAACCCAGCCTTCCGGGTTGTTGAACAGACGGATCGCCACGAAGTGCGGATGTTCGCCCATGTCGAACCAGTGCTTGGTGCCGGCCGGAACCGAGATCAGGTCGTTCTTCTCACAGAGAACGGCATAGACGTAATCGTCGATGTGCAGGGTAAACAAGCCACGACCGGCAACGAAAAATCGCACTTCGTCTTCGCCATGGCGGTGCTCTTCGAGGAACTTGGCGCGCAGTTCGGCTTTTTGCGGATGGTCGCTGTTGAGGCTGATCACGTCGACGGTGATGTAGCCGCGCTCGGTCATCAGCTTGTCGATCTGCTCTTTATAAGCACTGATGACCTCTTCCTGACTGGCGCCGGGCTGGATCTTCGCGGCGGCCTGCCAGCGGTCGAAACGCACGCCCTGCTCGGCCAGCGTCGAGGCGATGTCTTCGAAATGGGTCAGCACCTTGTTGGGAATCTCAGGGCTGGAAACGTGATAAACGGACAGGCTGCTCATGGGCAATTCCTCAGTAGCGGCGGCGCCGTCCGGCTCTTGCAGACCGGTCGGGCGCCACGTGGCATCAGGCAAACGGGCTGTTTCTGGTGAACTCAGCCTTGCCGGTTCATGACGCTGCGGGTTTTCAACTCGCATTCAAACAGGAATTCAAAGGCCTCGATCTGCCGCAGCGCGTCGCTCATCTGCGCGCCCCAGGTGTAGAGACCATGGCCGCGAATCAGATAACCGACGCAATCAGGATGGGCGTCGAGCCAAGGCTGCACCTTGGCGGCGAGGCGCGCAATGTCCTGATCGTTGTCAAAAATCGGCACACGCACCCGCGATTCATGAGTCGAGATGCCGCTGAAGGCTTTTTGCAATTCGTAGTCTTCGAACTCGATGAAGTCTTCCGGAGTCAGACGCGACAGCACCGTGGCATTCACCGAATGAGTGTGCAGCACCGCACCGATCTCCGCGCGCCAACTGTAGAGCTGGGTGTGCAGCAAGGTTTCGGCGGAGGGTTTCTTGCCTGGTTCCAGGCTATTGCCGGACAGATCGGTAGCGAGCACGTCATCCACACCCAACTGGCCCTTGTGCTTGCCCGATACGGTCAACAGCGCTTCGCTCGGCGACAGGCGCGTCGAATAGTTGCTGCTGGTGGCTGGCGACCAGCCACGGCCATATAGAAAACGCCCGGCGTCAACGATCTGCTGGGCGAGCTGTTCACGGCTAAGGCTCATGGCCTGTCCTCTTGCATACATGTGGCAATGATAACGGCAGCGGCAAGCGCTGCGAGACTGGCAATACTAAAGGTCAATGTCGCGCCAAGGGCGTTCCAGCTGTAACCGGAATACAGCGCACCGAGCGCCCCGCCGGTGCCGGCCAGTGCCGCATACAGCGCCTGGCCCTGGCCTTGCTGGCGGGCGCCGAAACTACGTTGCACGAAAGCGATGGCAGCCGCATGAAAGCTGCCGAAAGTCGCTGCGTGCAGCACTTGGGCGAACAACAGCACCCAGAGAAACTCCGCAAACGAACCGAGCAGCACCCAACGCAACGCCGCCAGCAGGAAACTCGCCAGCAGCACCCGGCGCAGGGAAAAGCGCGCCAGAATGCGGCTCATGGCCATGAACATCAACACTTCCGCCACCACACCCACGGCCCAAAGCATGCCGATGACGCCACGGCTGTAACCGAGGCGTTCAAGGTGCAGAGTCAGAAAGGTGTAATACGGCCCGTGGCTCACCTGCATCAGCGCGACGCAAGCATAAAACGCCAGTACGCCGGGATGGCGCAATTGCTTGAGAAAGCCCTCGCCCGCCGGCCGATTGCCTTGCGCCGGCTGTGCATTCGGCACCCACAGGCTACTCAGGACGATACCGGCCATGATCAGCACCAGCGCCGCCGGGTAGATGTCCAAGCTCAGCCATTCGAACAGCCGCCCCAGCACTACCACGGTGATGATGAAACCGATCGAGCCCCACAGGCGAATCTGGCTGTAGCGCGATGTTTGCCCCTGCAGATGCGCGAGGGTAATGACTTCGAACTGCGGCAGCACCGCGTGCCAGAAGAATGCATGCAGGGCCATGACCATCGCCAGCCAGGCGTAGGTCTGACTGACGAAGATCAGCGAAAAGGTCAGCAACGTGCACACCGCACCAAAGCGCACGATGGCCAGACGCCTGCCGGTGTAATCGCCGAGCCAGCCCCAGATGTTCGGCGCCACGCAGCGCATCAGCATCGGAATCGCCACCAGCTCGCCGATGCGCGCGGCGCTGAAGCCGAGGTGATCGAAGTACAGCGCCAGAAACGGCGCTGTCGAACCGAGCAAGGCGAAATAGAACAGATAGAAACTGGACAGCCGCCAGTAAGGAAGCGCCGCCACGCCGGTTATGCCGCGACGGCTTTGAGCGCAGCCATCAGAGCTGGCCCAGCACCGGCGTGCTCACGCGCACATCGGCGTTCTGCCCACGGTGGCGCAGCAGGTGATCCATCAGCACAATGGCCATCATCGCTTCGGCGATCGGCGTTGCACGGATACCGACGCAAGGGTCGTGACGGCCCTTGGTGATCACATCGACCGGGTTGCCATTCACGTCGATCGAGCGGCCCGGGGTGGTGATGCTCGAGGTCGGTTTCAACGCCAGATGCGCAACGATTGGCTGGCCGGACGAGATGCCACCGAGGATGCCGCCGGCGTTGTTGCTGAGGAAACCCTCCGGCGTCAGTTCATCGCGGTGTTCGGTTCCGCGCTGGGCGACGCAGGCGAAACCGGCGCCGATCTCGACACCTTTGACCGCGTTGATGCTCATCAGCGCGTGGGCCAGTTCGGCGTCGAGGCGATCGAAGATCGGCTCGCCAAGGCCCGGCATGACCCCTTCGGCGACCACGGTGATCTTCGCTCCGACCGAGTCCTGATCGCGGCGCAACTGGTCCATGTAGGCTTCCAGCTCCGGGACCTTGTCCGGGTCAGGGCTGAAAAAGGCGTTTTCTTCGACCGAATCCCAGGTCTTGAACGGAATTTCGATCGGGCCGAGCTGGCTCATGTAACCGCGAATGACGATGCCCTGACTGGCCAGATACTTCTTGGCGATCGCACCGGCCGCTACGCGCATGGCGGTTTCCCGCGCGGAACTGCGGCCACCGCCGCGATAATCGCGCTCGCCGTATTTGTGGTGATAGGTGTAGTCGGCGTGAGCCGGGCGGAACAGGTCCTTGATCGCCGAGTAGTCCTTGGACTTCTGGTCGGTGTTGCGAATCAGCAGGCCGATCGAGCAACCGGTGGTGCGACCCTCGAACACGCCGGAGAGGATTTCGACTTCATCGGCTTCCTGGCGCTGGGTGGTGTGGCGGCTGGTGCCAGGCTTGCGGCGATCGAGGTCGCGCTGCAGATCTTCCAGGGAAATCTCCAGGCCCGGCGGGCAGCCGTCGACAATGGCGACCAACGCCGGACCATGGCTTTCGCCAGCGGTGGTGACAGTGAACAACTTGCCGTAGGTATTGCCGGACATGCAGGACGCTCCGTGAAATCAAACCCGAATTCTTGATGCGCGCCAGTATACGCAGGCTAACCGAGTAGTTCATCCTCGAACCTTAGTGGTGCTGGCGAGTCCAACCGGCACCTTGACCAATGATGGCGTGATGATGCTGCGAGTTCTGATCTTGAGTCTTACCCTCTTTACCGGCTTTGCCCAAGCGACAGTCCTACAGCGCCCGGTCACTCTGGACACCGGCAGCGGCGAACTTTTCGGTTCGCTGTTGCTGCCCAAGTCCGACAGCCCGGTGCCGATTGTTCTGATGATTTCTGGCTCGGGTCCTACAGATCGCGACGGAAACAACCCCGACGGCGGGCGCAATGACAGCCTCAAGCGCTTGGCCTGGGTGCTGGCCAAACACAACATCGCCAGCGTGCGCTACGACAAGCGTGGCGTTGCGGCGAGCCTGGCGGCCGCTCCCGATGAACGTGATCTGTCAGTAGAAAGCTATGCGGCGGACGCGGTGGCGTGGGGGCAGAAGCTCAAGGCCGATCCGCGTTTCGGCAAACTGATTCTGCTCGGCCACAGCGAAGGCGCGCTGATTGCCAGTCTCGCCGCGCCGAAGCTGGACGCAGCGGCGGTGATCTCGCTGTCCGGCAGCGCGCGCCCGGTCGATCAGGTCATCCGCGA
This sequence comes from Pseudomonas sp. Sample_21, assembly GCF_004307525.1. Lineage (NCBI taxonomy): Bacteria > Pseudomonadati > Pseudomonadota > Gammaproteobacteria > Pseudomonadales > Pseudomonadaceae > Pseudomonas > Pseudomonas sp. Sample_21. Next base: position 53,187 of record NZ_RCNZ01000053.1, read on the forward strand.
ACAGTTGGCGCGAAGCCTGCCGCCACCATTGATGCTGCGCAGCAACGAACTGCTCGACAGCCTCAAGGCCGGCCACACCGATGACAACGTGCCGCAACCGTTGCAGGTGATCTTTCGCCCGAGCGTGCAGCCGTACCTGATTTCGCTGTTCCGTCAGGACCCGGCGCAAGCCTTTGCCCAGCTGAAAATGCCGGCACTGATCGTTCAAGGCAGCAACGACATTCAGGTCGGCACCGAGGACGCGAAGCTGCTCAAGGCGGCGAAACCGGACGCGCAACTGACGGTGATCGAAGGCATGAATCATGTGCTGCGCATCGTCCACAACGACATGAAGCGGCAATTGGCCTCCTACAAGGACCCGAATTTGCCCCTGGCCGCCGAACTGGGCGCCGCCGTCATCGAATTTATTGACGGAATTCGTGCAAGTTAACTGCGTTTTACCCTCCAGCCTCACAGAAAACGGCCGATAAGCCTTTGTCGCCAGCGCAACGTCTGGCGGCAAGCAGGGCTTGGACAGGATCTCGCCGTTATGACTGAAACCCAGACTTCACCCGACACCAGCGCTGAAAAAGACGCATCGCCAGCGGTCGAACTGCCGTGGGCGGACGTTCAGGCCGAGCACCACAAGATGCTCCGCCTGGCGCCGCTGCAGACCGACCGCAACACCGGCGGCCGGCCGTTGCGCTTTGTCGAATTCGGTTACGCCGAGCGCAACAGCAAAGAGCGCAGCCTGATGCGCATGGCGATCAAGCTGCCCAACCAGCGCGTGCGCAAAGAGCAGAATCATCTCGATGTGTGGGTCGACCACGCGAGCAAACGAGTGAGTTTCGGTCCCGACAGTGGCTTGCAGATCGAACCGCTGAATCGCGGTATCGGCCGCTTCATGGCTGCGCAAGGCATCAATTGGGCGAAAAAGCGCTGGCCCGGCTACACCGTTGAAGGCATGGACCTGAACAACAAGGACGCGCTCAACGAAGACACTCGCTTGCGTCGCGACCATTTCCTGCGCGTGCACGGTTTCGATGTGGCTTACGCCGATGCCCAGCATTTGAAAGGCAGCATCAAGGCGGTGCAGGTCGGTGATCTGCTCGGTGACTGGAACAGCGAAAAGCTGCAGATCGTCGAAATTCTTGAAGCCGCGCAGATGCTGCAGCAGGCCGAACAGAATCTCGCCGAGCAGGAAGTGAAGCTGAAGAAGCAGGAAGAAAAAGTCAGCAAGTTCAAGCGCGAAGATGCCGGGTTGCGTTTCACCATTACGTGTCTGGTGGCGTTTGCGGTGTTTCAGGCGGGGTTGTTGATCTGGATTGCTACACACCGCTGAGGGCTTGAGCGCGTACTGATCGTTCCCATGCGGAGCGTGGGAACGATCTGTCACAACCTTAGACGCGGGACGCGAACAGGGCCTGATGCGCGCGGCACTGCTCGGCGGTCAGCATGAACACGCCATGCCCGCCGCGCTGGAACTCCAGCCAGGCGAAATCGACTTCCGGGTACAACGCCTCGACGTGCACCTGGCTGTTGCCTACCTCGACAATCAACAAACCTTTCTCGGTCAGGTGATCCGCCGCTTCGGCGAGCATGCGCCGGACCAGATTCAGACCATCATCACCGCAGGCCAGGCCCAGTTCCGGCTCGTGCTGATATTCGTCCGGCATGTCGGCGAAATCTTCGGCGTCGACGTAGGGCGGGTTCGACACGATCAGGTCGAAACGCTGACCCGGCAAGCCATCGAAACCATCACCCTGCACGGTGTAGACGCGCTCATCGACGCCATGGCGCTCGATGTTCTGGTTGGCCACTTCCAGCGCTTCGAACGACAGGTCCGCGAGCACCACTTCGGCATTCTGGAATTCGAAAGCGCAGGCAATGCCGATGCAGCCGGAACCCGTGCACAGGTCGAGAATCCGCGCCGGTTCGTTGCCGATCCACGGTGCAAAGCGGTTTTCGATCAGTTCACCAATCGGCGAACGCGGGATCAGCACGCGCGGGTCGACGATGAACGACATGCCGCAGAACCACGCCTCGCCGAGCAGATAGGCGGTGGGAACGCGATCTTCGATGCGGCGCTTGAGCAAGCGCTGCAGATTGACCAGTTCGTCATCTTCCAGCGCGCAATCAAGATAGCTGTCGGCGATTTCCCAAGGCAGGTGCAAAGCGCCCAGTACCAACTGGCGCGCCTCGTCCCAGGCGTTGTCGGTGCCATGACCGAAAAACAGATCCTCCCCATGGAAGCGGCTGACGGCCCAACGGATATGGTCGCGCAGGGTACGAAGTCGGGAAGTGATCACGGCGTAGAACTCCAGAAAAAACGACTGGCGATTCTAGCAGCCAAAACGCGCGACGACGACGCAGGAAAAACCACGCGGTTCCGGTAGGAGTTTTCTTTTTTTTGCATCAGGCATTGAACGGAACGTGTAACTTGACAAGGCTGCAGGCCAAGAACGACGGCGCCTACGATGGTAGCGATTCACAGAACCGCTCAGCCAGAGGACAATGTCGCAAAAGCCCCACCCCGAGGAGCCCCAGAATGTCCGTTCCAAAAACGATGTTTCAACTCAGCGGTCGCGGTTACGCAGCGGCCACCCTGAGCCATGCCACCGTGGTCATCATCGATGCCCAGAAGGAATACCTCAGTGGCCCGCTGGCCCTGAGCGGCATGGACGCGGCCGTCGCGAACATCAAACAAGTGGTTGCCGCAGCCCGTGCCGCCGGTCGGCCGATCGTGCACGTGCGTCATCTCGGCACCGTTGGTGGCCTGTTCGACCCGCAGGGCGAACGCGGCGAATTCATCCCCGGTCTCGAACCGCAAGGCGATGAAACCATTATCGGCAAACTGCTGCCGAGCGCGTTCCATGGCACCGAACTGCTCGAGCGCCTGCAGAACCTCGGCTCTTTGGATCTGATCGTTTGCGGTTTCATGAGTCACTCCAGCGTCAGCACCACCGTGCGCGCGGCGAAGAACCTCGGTTTCCGCTGCACCCTGGTCGAAGACGCCTGCGCGACCCGCGATCTGCCGTTCAAGGGCGGCGTGCTCAGCGCCGAACGCGTGCAGGAAGCGGAAATGGCGATCATGGCCGACAACTTCGCCACGCTGGCCAAGACTCAGGACCTGATCTGATCCTGCCCTTGTGAGCGGTGCGTTGGCGCCGCTCATCCGCTATATCCGCTGATTTGCCGCAAATGCCATAGCCTCAGGAACAACCCGGTCAACTCCCGGTCGAAGGGCCGATACCATTGAGGAAGGTCGGAATGAAGTTATCCGATGGATTTGACGCACGCCGTTTGCGGCCCAAAGGCCAAAGCAACTGGCGTTTTCGATTTGGCGCGGCGATCTCGGCCATTCTGGCGACGTTCGGCGTGCTGCTGGCGATGGCCGGCGCCGCCAGCCTGCTCGGCCGCCCGCCGGCGCTGGGTGACCTGAACGCATCACCGCTGGGCTCGGCAATCATGCTTGCCGTCGGCTTGCTGTTTCTGTACTTCGGCGTTGCTCTGTGGCGCCGCTGCCGCCGTCGCGCACGGCAATCGCGGGAACTGAACATGTCCCCGCATCTGATGAAAAAACACGACTGACCCAACGGCCTGGCTTTTTGCCGGGCCGTTTTCTGTCGACTTGGGTAAACTGGCCGCCCTTCGCGGAGGCTGACATGCAAGACGACGATTTTTCTCTGTTCAAAAGTGCCATCCAGGGCGTCAAGCCGATCAAGCACGACCGCGCCGACACCGGCAAACCCAAGGCTGACCGCGCGCAGATCGCCAAGCTGCGTCAGTCCGCCACCGTGCGCAGCGACACCACCATCATTGACGGCTTGTCCGACCAGTTCGTGATCGACGTCGGCCCGGAAGACGAGCTGATGTGGTCCCGCGACGGCGTGCAGGAAAGCCAGATGCGCAAGCTCAAGGTCGGGCAGATCCCGTTCGAAGGCAGTCTCGACCTGCACGGCATGAGCGTGGAAAAGGCCCGGGAGACGCTTTGGGCCTTTCTCGCCGAAGCAACCAAATTCGAAATCCGCTGCGTACGCGTGACTCATGGCAAGGCTGTGCGCCTGGATGGCAAGCGGCCGATGATCAAAAGCCACGTCAACACCTGGCTGCGCCAGCATGCGCAAGTGCTCGGTTTCTGCTCCTGCCAGGCCCGCCACGGCGGCGCCGGCGCGGTTTATGTGATGCTGAAACGGACGATGATGGAAGGCCGCGACGAATAAAGCCGTCACACCGAACTTGCAGGGTTGTGTCCGCCACCGTACCCTTGCCCTTTGCGAAAATCCCCACAGGTAGTTTCATGTCCCTGGAACAGAATTACACCGCGATTCTCGGCCAAT
>NZ_RCNZ01000031.1:0-3075 GCF_004307525.1 Pseudomonas sp. Sample_21
CCATATACGCAGTCAAATGTGACGAGGGAATCAAACATCGCTGAAACTATCATTTTATTTTCTCTAGAACGATGGTTTTCATACTATGGAGATCAGTAATCTTACTACCGTCTGTGCGTAGGAACGTGTGCCCCGAGAATCGAGCATCTAGACCTCCATCCTGGATAACCCTGACGCCAACCGACTCAAGATCGGCTGCACTTGGTAGTTTTCCATACGTGGGGAAACGGGGACAGACCACGTTTTGGAGTGCGTTGTAAACGTGGCCTGTCCCTATTTACCCTTGTTCGAAATTTCGCTTCCGAATTTATTGCTCTGTTGAGTATTGAGGAAACGGGGACAGACCATGTTTTCGAGTGCCTTCTATACGTGGTCTGTTCCCTTCCCCCCCAAGAGTACCCAGCTTTTGCATTCAACGTGGTCTGCACCCATTTATCTCTCAGACGATATCGACAATCAGCGTGGCGACCTGCGCGGAGCTCAGAAGGAGAAAAAATAGCGAAATTCGGTTTTACGAATTATCAAAGTTTGATAAAAGATCATCCAGCACTTGTCGTTTTCCGACAGCGACAACTCCTCTATCAAGATCATCAAATTCACCAATCTTTGCCATTAACAGTCCGTTCCCCTCCGCCACATATTCGAAGAGCATCAGATCTTCCGAAATCTTTCCAGACCAGCCAATGAGTAAGGCTTCTTCCATATCCAAATCTATAGGCACAATGGCTACATAAGAACATCTCTCAGCCAAGAACGCCTCCAGAATTGTCCCATCTAAAAGATCCGATAGGCGAATACCTCCAAAAAACTTTAGCTTCCCATCGCGCTCCATGGTATGCACTATCGAATGACTTCCTTGGGGAACTTCAATCCCCCGTGATTTGAACCCACCCCATAGCCCTAAATATTTGACGATTCTCGTGCCTGGCTGCCAAGCCGAGTTACCCAAAAGCAACCAGGCTGCATATCCCGGCATATTTTCGACAACGCGTTCATGTATGAAGTCGAATATTGTTTCCAATGACTCATGAGGCTTCGACGCAATAAAACTAGCTGCAGACAACTTTAATCTGCATTTTCCGTTACCCTCATTCAGATTGATTGTCTGATTCGAATCAGATACGTCATTTTCTCCCAAAATTTTGATTTTAGTAATGATAATAATTTCCCGCTTCGTCGTTAAAATGCGCCCCGCGATTTTGCGGATCACCTTCCCCGCAATCATGTCCCGCTGTGTCGTCACGAATTCTCACTGTCCGCGTACCGCCACCTGAAGCGGGAACCTCAAACTCATAAATGGCTCCGGGCTGAGGGTTGCCCCGTTTGTCGACACTTTGAATTACTCGGCTAGGCTGCTGAATGGTCGGGGGAAAATGCGGACAGACCACGTTTTGGAGTACTTTTTCAACGTGGCCTGCCCCCATTCATCCACACTCTTCCAATACCGTTTCAACGTAATTTTCCTTCACTTAACCCTTAGCAATCAGGGTTACCTTCCACAACTTACCATCCTCTGAAAACTCCATACGTAGATCGTATGTTGAAAACTGATATTTGCACCACTGCCGGACTTTACCAATCAACATATCAACTTTAGCAGATGCTCCTGCGTCTGCCGTACCCAATACCTGAGTGACATTTTTGGCAGTCCAAGCATGAGCAGCCCGATCAAGCACATATTCGTTATACGGTGAATAGCCTTCATCCTCCTGCACAAAAAAATGAATGTGATTTAATTGTCCCGCACGAAACCCAAGCTCTATCCCAGACTTTATAAACTTGTAATATTTTGTTTTCCCGCCTGGATCATTATAGGCATCAGGAGTCTCTGAAATGACGGGCTTTTCTTCAAAACGTTGCCATAGACCCGTGATGACTGATCCATTCTCATCTTGACCGAGAGCGTGAATAAAGTCAGACCAAGTATTCATTATTTGATAACCCCAATCTCTCGATTTCTTTCCACTATTTTTTTAATTGTCTCATCGACAATTTTTGAATCATAACCTCGATTGCGTAAATTTTCTCGCAATGCGTCTGTATCACGGCACACCGCGCCGCACAGATCAATGGCGTCCTGTTGAACCTGTGCACGGGTATTTTTACCCCCATACGTGGGACCCGCAATGTGGACATCGCGAGGAACCTCCACGGCTGTTGCGTTTTGGTAAAGCGATTTGGCCTCCACCTCTGTAAGGGGACGACCTAATTCAGCTTCTTTTGCCGTACGCAATGCAGCAAAGGAAGGGATGTGGTCGTGCTCTAACGCGTCAGCAACTACTTCTCTTGACTTGAGATTCTTATAGGAGTCAACCTCAAGTTCTTGAACCGGTGCTTTGGACGCTTCGTTTCCTTTTACACCACCCGTACCCTTTACGTCGGCTTCCTTTGTGGCAGTCGTACCTTTCCCGGTTGCCCTACCCGGAAAAATTCCACCCCCCATCTGGATCGCGACAGCACCCAATTTTGCAAAGAAACCACCTTCCTGTAAATTCACGATGGAGGCTATTGACCCAGTGGAGTTTAGATTCCCTCCCTGAACAACTCCTACCCAATAGGCTTCTCCACTTTTGCCTTCACTTCGTAGCGTCGCTATCAGCTTCGAGAACTTTTCGTCATCGTCGGCCAAATCGTGGGAGATTTGACGGCAGGTATCAGGTGCCCCTTTACAAAACTCGTCCAGCTCTAACTCTCTTTGCTTGTCAAGCGCTTCATATTTATCCCTGACAGCAAGCTTTTCCTTATCCGTGGTCTTGCTGTCCATCTCAGCGAGCATCTCTTTCACCTCACGGTGGTAGAGATAGTTATAAGTCGTGGCACTCCCGGCGATGCTGGCTCCCAACTGTGAATTGCCATCAACGAGGGCCGCTGCAAGAACACCCGTGAGTTGGGACAACATCACCTGCAGCTGATCATTGCCAGCGGCGAACTTCACCAGCGTATTCATCGCAGCTTCATTCAGCCCAGCAGCCGCCGCACCGGTAGCAAAATCCCCGCCAGTTACTTCGGAAATCAAACCGCCCATCAGCGCATGCGCGACAACTTTTACTACGCCACCTTCCGGGAACTTGATCG
>NZ_RCNZ01000091.1:0-3069 GCF_004307525.1 Pseudomonas sp. Sample_21
AGAATGTATTGGATTGTGTTGATGACGCCGTCGTGAAGTGCCCTCTGGAACACGGGAAAGACCATTCTCGCGTTGACGACTGTCTGTGCACCGCCGCTCTGCTCACCGTTGACGAAGAGTCTGATACTGCCATATTGACCAACGTCCGCAGGCGGATCGACCACCACCTGTACACCAGCGGCGTTGATTTCATCGCGCGTGAGCTCCGTGAATACCTTCAACGGCAAGCCATAGGTGACTGTCGGTGGCTCTGCCGGCGGGTCAGTGATCACGTTCTTGGTGGCAACAGGGATTATCACCGGATACAGCGTCATGACCGTGTTGTCGGGTTGCGTCTTTTCCATGGCACACCTTCCTGATGAGACGGCCAGGGAGGGCTGGCCGGGATGGAGACATCAGATACCGGGCGGGGGAAGTTGGCTACTGTCAGATCTGACAGTGGAGGGTGGTTTTGCGACGAATGGTAGGTCGCTGCGGATGCAGGTCGTGTGGGAGCGAGCCTGCTCGCGAAAGGGCTATCCGGGCCAGCAGCAGTACCTCGATCCGCACGCTGTTTAAATCATGGGTATATAAATCCGTCGCGTTTTCATCGATTTTCTTCTATGTATCAGTCGCCCTGTTTTTTTCGTATGCCTATAGGAGGGCGAGAAACGGTGTTGATACTTGACCATCTTGTGATTTTTCCATCATTTTGTGATTGGATTGCCTGAAACCAGCTTGCCTGATACAACGGATTATGGGCATCAATGTGAAACCAGTATTCGGCGCTCAAGTAGGACGACGCAAAATAGCGAGGTATCGAGTCCAGGAAACCTCCTAATACGTTGTAGTCATATGGAACTTCTTTTACATTTGGTATTTGCGCCAATTTTTGAAGTGCAACGATAGCTGGTAACGGATTGTGCAGTACGACCATTTCGTAAACGTTGTCAATGTGAATAGGGTAACTTGCTGATGATTTGGCAGAATCTGAAACGATAATTCGCGATGTGCCATTTGCAAGAGATTTAACGAGTCCTTCCGCATCGACCGTTGCAATCCGTGGATTCTCTACTCTATAGGAGTATGGTGGGGAACCCGCGGTGGGTTTACGGGTTTTGGCGCTTGCAGGATTATAATAATTCGTAGTTGTCCATGCGGGAGTGTAGGGAGGTTCCGCTAACACTAAATGCAATCCCGTAATCTCCATCAATGTTGTATCAATCTCCAATGCCTTGGCCACACTCACCGTATAACTACGCATCCGAAGCGGCACCGCTTTTGTCTTGTCCTTAACCCCATCAAGATTGACCGCACAAACTACTCTCAACGGGCTTCCATCTTTCAGTTTTTTCAACCACTCGACCTGCGCCAGGAACGAAATCCTGTCGGCCAGTTCACTGCGCCCGCCCGACGAGATTTCCTTGGTTACCGGGTTCCCATCCGCATCCACGCCTTCAAGGTCAACCCAGACCGGGTGGGTCTGTTGCATCAGTGGAATTTTTTCCGAGAGCACCCGCGCATCATTCGGTAGTTCCGGAACATTGAGCTGCTGCCCCATTTCCCCCGCAATATTCGGAGTCGGCAAGCGCGGGTCGTCCGCCGCGATTTTATCGATGACCACCTCCAGAGGAGGGGATTCGCCGATGGGCGCGCCATCACGAATCAATACCCACGACACCTGGATTGTTTTGCCTTGATGAGCGAGGAGGAACGCCACGCTGAATGTGAAATTGGCGCGTTGGTTGGTGTTGAATGCCACTTGCGGAAATGATGAACCCGGTAGGCCATCGACAATCTTCAGCGTCGCCTTGTCGTTTTCCAAAGCGGCTTTGAACTCGGCCCGCACCCTCACGCCGCCTTCACTTGCCAGCACATCGATTGGGGAGACGGCGTTAACGAGTGTAGGAGGCTCTTGGGAGATCTTGTCCAGATCCACTTCCACGAACACGGCATCGGACCAGGTTGGAGGGCCGGACGGGTTGGTCAGGTAGTCGACAACGCGATATTTGATTTCGAAGGTTTTATCGTTGCCACCCTCGATCAGCTTGTCTTTCGGGATGTCGATCACGACACTTTCTGGCACGGGAGGCGGGGGAGACACACTGCTGGGTATGAGCTGATATATGTGATGGACGCCATTGCAAGACACAAAAATCAGGTCATACCACTGCACGTTGGCGTAGGTGGCAGTCACCTTGAACTTGTCAGCTTCCGCCTGGTTGATGACCTTGTGGCTGACGGTGAGATTCAATACCGGTGGTAAATCACCGGGCGGAGAGGTTCGATGGTAGAGCACCAGCTCAGGTGTGAGTTCATCATTCCCGGACGTGCGCTCAATGTGAATTTTGATGCGGTTAAGGCCTTTTTGCAGTGAGCCGGCAGGCAGGCGCAGAGGCGTATCGTCGCTTTCCTTGCCCTCAGCGATGGTGGTGCTAGGCCCTTTGTTGTCGTTGATCAGCGGGATGAGCTTATCGTTCTTGGTCTGATTTAAGTAAGCCAGCATGAGGATCAACAAGCCCTCGGTTTCATTGGCTTTCACAATAGTGACGCCGCCATGGACGTCTGCCATTGCAGGTTCCAGCTCAACCATTTCGGGGGCTTGCGGGCGGGTCAGTGCAAACGGTTCAACGAAGTTACGGACGCGGCTCATTGCATTCTCCTTGCGTGATGTAGGAACGCTCTTGCTGCATCTAATGCGAGACCGGCCGGGCCGTCACCTGTCAACTCTGACAGGTAGGAGGGGGTTTGCGATGAACGGTCATGAAGAGTGTTCCCATGCGCAAAGGCATGCAGCCGGGACGCTCCGGATCCCATCGGGAGCCGAACGCGGAGCGTCCGTTGAGGCATTCCCACGCAGGAGCGTGGGAACGATCATCGGGCTCCGCTACTGCGGCAACTCCAGATTATCCAGCACCCGATTCACCGCCAATTCTCCGAGCATGATCAGTTGCGCAATCCCCATCAACGTCCGGCGTTGCGATGGCTTGACCAGCCCGGCGAATTCCTGGGCGATGGTTTTGGCCGAGGCGAGGGTTTCGCAGGCGTTGGCCAGCAGGTCTTCATTTTTGGTGTCGGCGGTGACGGCGT